>NZ_JAIMIA010000021.1 GCF_019966495.1 Tateyamaria pelophila
CATGACCGCTGAGACATAATCAAGGGTGGGTCAAATCTCGGTGAAAATACCGGGTCACTTCTCAGCGAAAATCAACACCAGAGCACCTTCTTGCCGGTGGAGGCAGAGGCGCCGACGATGCTGATGATGGCCCAGATGTTCAGAACCAACAGGATCAGGCCCCCAATTCCATAAATCTCAAACATCTTTTCTCTCCTTGGGTTGTTTCCAGTTCCTCAGAGGAACGTCGCCGCGCGGTCCGGAGTTCCGCTGACGCTTTGTCAAAGTGGTCTTGTCACGCTTGTGTCCGGCAAAGCCGCAACCGCAATCCCGATAACCGTAGGGTCAAATTGGGCTTTCCGGGGCAGGACGCAGACCAAAATCTTTCCGCCGCCAAGGGGTCTTCTGGCCACGATACAGGCAATGCGGCCATGACTGATGGCGATCACAGCGACCGGCGTGCAACCGCCCGGCAGCCACATTCAACATCTGCAATTGTCACCGGATCTGGAAAATTTGCAGACTTACCGCGCCCTGACGCACAGCACGCCTGCACCGCAGAAGCGATAGGCTTGCCATGACCACGTGTTTGCCTTTCTCACCGGCACCCTTGACGGGACATGGGCATTGCAAGGATGATGAGCTCCAAAGTTTCGTTCGGAACACATAGGGCAAACAATGACGCGGCAACGCAAGAAGGCAATCAATCAGGAAATCGATCGCAACATGAAGCGGGCTTTCGAGGAACTTCTGCAAGAGCCGGTTCCCGACCGGTTTGCAGACCTGATCGAGCGTTTGCGCCAGGAAGAGACCACACCGCCCGGTAGCGGAGCCGAAGACATATCCGACACAGGAAATTCATCGACAGATACCTGATGACGCCCAGGTATCCTGGCGCGATCATTTTTGTGGGAACCAACGCTTCTATTTTGCGTTAAATACAAACTGCTTCGGCCACATGCGCCACGTGCGAGGTGCGATCAACGCCGAGCACCGGGCCAGAATTCAAAGCGACCCGTTCGCGTGGAACACTCTGATCTGGATGTGGACATAGCGTGACAAGCGCCCAACGATCATCCGGGGACGTCGCAGTCGAGGGACGCAAATCCTGTTGCTACGCTGCCGAGATCGCACAGAGTTGCATCGTGAGGGGCGGCAAACTGCCCGAGACCATGTGACCTTGGGACTGGAGAAAGGTGATGCGATGAAGATATCCGAAATGATTGACGCCCCGGTTTTTGACCGCGACAGCGACAGAGAGATGGGTTCCGTCACTGATGCCCTGATCGACACGCTTACCGGCGACATTCCTTATGTCTTGATAGACACCTCCATGGGACTGGGGCATGCTCCCGTTCTCGTTTCGCGCGACCGGTTCACACAGCGCGACGGACGCTGGAAAGTTCATATATCGGAGGAAGAGAGCCTGAGAAGCAAAGCTGAGGCTGATGAGCAGAGTACAACGCCACTGGATCTCAGTATGATGCCGCCCGCGCTGGTTGGCCCATTCGGTTATACCGTCTCGCCCGTCATGGCGAGCGCCCTTATCAACACTCTGACCGGCAAGAGCCGAAAAGAACGCCCTGCCATTGATCAATCTCATTCGGATTGGTTCTGGTTCGACACGCTGCATGGTCTACCGCTTTTTGATAGCTCCGGATCACTGGGGAATCTGGCGGATGTCATGGTGGATCCTGTACAGCTCGCCTGTCTGAGCCTTGTCGCACAAGGTGAGGATCGAACCTTGACCACGCATGACATGGGCACGTTGCGCCATGTTACCCGTGACGAAAACAGTATCATTCTCGAACTGTCCGATCCTCCGCCGTACTCAGCGCGCGCGATGATGTCCGGCCCAAGCTGACCCTGCCTCAGGCGCTTTCGCGGCAGCCATCCGACTTGAGCGGATCGTGCCCCCAGTTCATCAGCGAGTAGCGCCAATTGCTACTCTCTGCGTGGTCGTCGGGGCCGCCTTGGGTGCAATGACGTTTGATATACCCTACAACCTTGGCCATGTGAGACCACTGATCCTCTGATAAATCATCCTTATTGGTGCGCTTGATTGTGATTATGCGCTTGCCCGATGCGCGCCCAGTCGAGGAGGCATCACCGGTGTCGCCCACGGACTTGCTTTCCTTTGTCTCCAGCCAATCCTCGATCTGCGACGGACTCATGTTCACAAGCTCCTGGAACTCATTCCAGATTTCCAGGTTCGATTTTGATGAGGACATGGTGATTTTTCCTGAGTTGATCGTCGAGAAACCAACGCGCCCGCGCCCCGGAAGGTTCAACAAACAATCCCGACCCGTTCAGAACCGTAGCGCCGGTAGGATGGTTTGCGGTCCATGGGTACATGGTTTCCAAACCTTGCTGAAAAAGCCCTTGCAAGACACTGCTATGATTTTTTGATTTCGACGGCACACTGATCGACACTGTGGTGGCGCCGGGCGATCATGGTGCCTAGCGGTCTAACAGACCTTCTGCACGGTCTGAACGCGGCGACGGGCGGCGCGATGCAGCATCGCTGACCTCACGTCCGACCTGCCGGACACAGCACACTGGATCGCAGGATGCCATTGGGGGCGAGCGTCGGATACCTGACGGCACAGGGATGCATCTGTTAAGCAACACGCCTGAGGTGCAGAGCATCCTAGCTGCGACTGCGCAACAAGAGGCGTGGCTTGATGCCACGGTGTCTACACCAACTGCATGATGCCCCAGACTACTGCGGCCACCACCACAAGCCAAGGTATCAGGTATCGTTTCGGAATTCCGAATTCCGCGATCCGGGGCCCGACGATCTGGGCCAAAATCGCCAACCCGAAATAACGCAGACCGCGTGACAGCGCGATGGCAGAGATAAAAGTGATCACGTTCCCATGCGCAGCACCTGCTCCCAGTGTTGCCAGTTGCATCGGTGCAGGAGAGAAAGACACGAGAAATACAGTCCAGAACAAACCCTCCGATCCGAGTTTGTCACTCATGTTCACGAAGTCTTCTTCCAGACCAAGCATGGCCAGTGCCGGGCGGACAACCGGCTCCGCCAACCACGCCCCGGCCGCATAGAACAGCAGCGCCCCTCCAAGACATCCAATCCAGATCGCGGTCGCTATCGTCAACGCCTGCCTGGGATGGCCAACCATCAAAGGGGCAACGACGGTTTCCAGAGGAATCGGAACAACCGTACTTTCGGCAAATGACATCGCGGCCAATCCAGTGCGATGCCTTGCCAGGCGGTCAAGAAATCCGTGGTCACTCTCTGCGGTACTATCTGTCACGATATGGCTCCGTCGGATGTACATTTCGGGTCGTCTTCACAGGAACCAAACGCCGAAACATCGCGTTAGGTTCACCACAATCAGATTAAACATGATGGGAAAGATGGAACAGGCGCGCACGTCAAATACGGTACTCGGTCGTTCGGCGGCAATCAGCGCGCCGCTGAAGTCGGCATATTTTGCGTTGTGCAAGGATGCGCCTGTTCCGAAGTGTCTGGCAAAGCGCCTTGCGGCCTTGCGTGCGCGGTCCAAGGCTGCATGACATGCGGTCGGTGCTGGATCCCAAGAAGGAGTTGGTGACCCATCTTGCTTTTCTCCGGGCGTCTGCGCTTTCCATGGTGGATGATGTTTCAAAAGCGGACGACCTGGTACAGACCACCGTCGAAAAAGGCTGGCACAATATCCACCAGTTCGAACCTGGCACGAACATGCGCGCCTGGCTTTTCACGATCCTGCGCAATACTTACTACTCTGCCTTGCGCACGTCAGATCGCGAGGTGTGCGATACCGGTGGCCGCGCGGCGGCAAGTCTGGCTGAACATCCCGCCCATGACGGGCGTCTTGCCCTTGCCGACTTTCGGGCAGCGTTTGTGACCTTGCCAGCCGAACAACGGGAAGTCATCTTGTTGGTCGGCGCGCACGGGTTCAGCTATGAAGAGGCGGCGGAAATCTGTAATGTGGCGGTCGGAACCGTTAAAAGCCGGACAAATCGGGCCCGGCGCAGACTGGCGGAATTGTTGGATTTTGAAATTGGCGGAAGCGTTTTGACAAGAGACAAGATGATGACTGCGGTGCTGAGCGGGCGAAACGCCGTATGGTGACCGAAACAGGCGACGCCCCCGTGCGACCGACTGCGACCGGTACATCCTTGTCGGGCCGGGTCGGAATTCTTCTGACATTGGCGCTTTTGCCCTTGGGATTGATTGCCGTCTTGCAGACGTTTGCCGCGATCGAGAACGCGCATAATACGTACCGTCAAAGCCTGACCGCGCAAACCACGCGCGCCGCACGACCCGAAGCGGCCTCGATCATGCGCGCCTTCGGCGTCGCACGGGGCCTGGCGGATGCAGTTCCCGCATTGCTGGCCGTTCCGGATCTGTGCGTCAGTACGATGCAGCGCGCGGTGGACGAGAGGCCGAGTATGACCTTCGCAGGGTTTATCGACCTTGAACAAAAGACAACGTGCAATAGCCTGAATCGTCTTTTTGATTTCTCTGACAATCCTGACAGCGATCGCGTTTTTGCCGCAGGGCTTCCCGATATCACGTTCAATCCTGAGGGCAACGCGTCGGGGCAGGCGGTCGTCATCGTCAGCCAGCCTGTCCGGGGCGAAGACGGCGCTTTGAACGGTTTTGTCTCCCTGTCGTTCCCCACGATACCTCTTGCAGAAACGCGGGCGCGTGCCGAAGCCAATTCGGAACTGACACTCATCACCTTCAGCGGTGACGGGCGCATCCTGACATCCGGTCGCGACAGGGACGCGATTGCGCCGATGTTGCCTGCGGACGGGGACCTGAGCACGCTTGTCGGCACCGGGCAACGCGTGTTTTCCGCGGTTGCCACGGATGGCAAGCGACGCGATTACGCGCTGGCCCCCATCGTCGCAGGCAGCGCTTATGCGCTGGGGATATGGGACGAACCACGCCTGAGAGGGTCCGACATTCCGGCGGTCCTCCGCGCGGCCGCTTTCCCGCTTCTGATGTGGTTGGCGAGCCTGATTGTCGCAATTGTCGCGTTGCGCCACCAGGTCATCAAACCGATTCATACGCTTCGGATGCAGATGCGGAGCTTTGCTGATGGCCGTGCGGTGTTTCGCGCCAGTGCAATCAAAAACGCGCCGCGCGAATTGCAAGACATTGGCGACACTTTCGAACGTATGGCAGACAAGGTCATGCGCGATGAGGCCGACCTTGAAAACAAGGTATATGAACGTGAAATTCTGCTGCGCGAAGTGCACCACCGCGTGAAGAACAATCTTCAACTGATGTCTTCGATCATCAACATGCAAATCCGCCAACGCATGGGGCCAGAAGCCGAAGACGCGCTGCGCCGCGTGCAGGATCGCCTTGCAAGCCTCGCCAAGTTCCATCAGGACTTGTATGAAAGCTCGTCGCTGTCCCAATTGCGCGCGGATGAGCTTTTCGAAGATCTGGCACGCCAGACCATCAGCCTGAATGCGGACCCCCATAAAAAGGTCGATCTACGTCTCGATCTGGATCAAATCAAACTTGAACCCGATCAGGCCGGACCGCTGGCGATGCTTTTGACCGAGGCCCTGACCAATGCGATCAAACATGCAACCATGGAGTCGGATCGTACCATGTACGTCGCTGTGTCGATGAAATGTGTCGAACAGGACGACAAGGGCATTATCACTCTACTCATAGAGAACCCATTGACCGGTGTAGACGAAAACAACGCACCCGCCGGCAGCGGCCTCGGAAAGCGATTGATCGCCGCGTTCGCCTCCCAGTTGGAGGGGCAGGTCGAGCAAGGGCCCAAGGATAATCGCTATATCGTGAAAGTCGTGTTCGCGCGATCTGTGTGAGAGTTCGGAACCAATCACGGTGGACCACGTTCTTTGATCACACGGAAAGGCGGCAAGCAGAATGTTAAAAGCAAACGACTCAACTGTCAGCGACGCGCAAGGCTTGACAGATGTCGAACTGCTGATCACTGCGGAAGAGGTCTATCCCGCCATGGAGCGCGCCTTTCTGGCGGCGGAGACGGAAATCTGGGCCAGCTACCGCGTGTTTGACCTGTCAACCAAGTTGCGCAGCGACGAAGGCCGCGCGATCGGGACCACATGGTTTGACCTTATTGTGCATATTCTGGAACGCGGCGTATCACTGCACATGGTGCTGTCCGATTTCGACCCGATTATCGGCCCAACCCTCCACTGCGCGTCTTGGAGGGCACGCCGGGCCTTTATCGCCGCAAAGGAAGCGGCAGGGCCGGATGCCAAACTGGATGTGATCAACGCGACCCATTCGGCCCGTGTTGGCTTGCTGCCACGCCTGCTGCTGTGGCCGCGCACCGTGCGCGAAGTGGCGCGCATAGCTCGAAAACTGAATGCACTGCCGTCCGCAGATCGGGAAAAACGACTCGAATGCAGTCCGGGGATACGGCCGTGGCTCAAAGTAGGCGTCGGCGGCACACTCAGCGCGCGGAAATTTCGGCCGCCCCCCTTGGTGCCGGGCACTCATCACCAAAAGCTCGCCGTGTTCGACCGAACCCGGCTGTGTATTGGCGGGCTGGATCTGGATGAACGCCGCTATGATGACAAGGACCACAACCGGCGGCGCGATGAAACCTGGCACGATGTTCAGTTGATGTGTCGTGGTGCGGTTGTCCGCGAGGCACAGCAGCATCTGGAGAGTTTCCTGCGCTCCGTTGCGGATCGGGAACCGGCCCCTCAGATGCGGCACCTGCTGCGCACCATGTCCAAACGCCGACGCATCGAAGCGCCCTTCTTGGGTCCCCGTCCGATTGTCAGCGAACTGGCGGAGGCTCATCACCGTATGATCGGACAGGCGCGCAACCTGATCTATATGGAGACGCAGTTTTTCCGGGACCGGAAGATAGCGGATACCTTGGCAAAGGCCGCTCAGAACCATCCCGACCTTGGCTTGGTCATGGTGCTGCCGGCCGCGCCTGATGACGTCGCGTTCGAGGGCAACACGGGATCGGACGCCCGGTTTGGCGAATATCAGCAAGCGCGCTGTGTCGCGCGCGTGCAGGAGGCCTTTGGTGAACGCCTGGGCCTGTTTTCACCGGCACGGCCCGTGCGCGTCGGCGGGAGTGGGCGCGACACTTTATGTGGCTCTCCCATTATTTATGTACATGCCAAAGTGTCTATTTTTGACGATGCGCATGCCATTGTATCGTCCGCGAACCTCAATGCGCGCAGCTTTGCGTGGGATACAGAGGCGGGTGTCGCATTGGAGCGTACCCAGGACGTCGTGGATCTGCGCAGGCGCACGTTCCGGCACTGGCTTTGGCCTGACGCGGGCAAGGACTACTACGATCCAAAACAGGCCGTCGGGCTGTGGCGCGACCTCGCCCTTGCAAATGCGGAATGCGATCCGTCGGAGCGCAAAGGGTTCATCTTGCCGCATGATCCCGCACCGGCCAAAGCCTTTGGTCGACGGTTGCCCTTTGTGCCCGACGCGCTGGTGTAAAAGCTTTTCCATCGGGAACCCTCTGCCGCATTCAGCGTTGAGTGGTGAACTTGGAAAAAACCGGAGAATATAATGGATATCGGATACCTTCTGGGCATTCTGGCCCTCGGAACAATCGCAGCTGTCATCATTTTCGCACTTGTCAGCAAGTCGCGGACAGAGAAGCGCATGGCGGATGATGACGCACCCAAGTCGCGCTTGGCGAAAGACGCTCCCAACAAGTGAGCAACGAAGGCTCCTCGCAACTTTCTGATCCTTTGACAAAATAAAGGGTGCACCATGACAGACCCGAAAGACTCACCATCCGATCCCACGGCGGATCGGATAAGTCCGACGGACGACGCCTTCCGCGCCGGACGCGTAGCGGCGGAAAATCGGTGGCTTTTGCTGTTGGTCGGATGCGTTACCATTGTGGCGGGCATCATCGCATTGATGATGCCGTTTCTCGCATCCATCACCGCAGCCTTGATCGTGGGTTGGGTGCTGATCGCGAGCGGCGCGGTGGGCCTTGTCACCGCTCTGCGCCGCAAGGCGGGCTGGCCGCTGGCCGCCGCCTTCGCACTGTCGCTTGTCTCGTTGGTCGGGGGTGTGTTGATGATCGTACAACCCATCACAGGCATACTTGCACTGACCACGGTGCTGATCGCATATTTCGCCGCCAGCGGCATTGTGCGCATTTTTTACGGCGCGCGCGAATTGCGCAATGGCGGCGCGTGGATGGTGGCAATCGGTCTGCTGTCATTCCTTTTGGCGGTCCTCCTGTTCTTTGGCCTCCCGTTGAGTGCCGCATGGGTACCGGGTATCATGCTGGGTGTTGACCTTATGGTCTGGGGCGCCTTGCAGATCGCTCTTGCGTTCCGAGCGGGAAAAACTGTGCCCCCTAACAAACAGCGCCCAGAAACCTCTGCCAAAGCCTAACTTTCCTCGAAAAGGGTGTTCAGCGCTTTGGTCTGATCCGCCGCGACCACGAACAGCACACGATCTCCTTCTGCCAGTTTCACGTCCGGATCGGCAAACGTTTCGCAGTCCGATCCTGAATGGGCCACCGGCCGGGCCTGATCCGGCAGATCAAGATCCTTGATGAGTGTCCCGTCCAGCGCCTCGGTGACTGTGTGGTTCGTGATGCGCAACTCCCGGTGCAAGGCAAGGTCGGTTTCCATCTCGCTATGTTGGGTCAGTCCCTTGACGATAGACCGCGCCAGGCTTTCATGCGGTGTTATCACATCGTCCAGCCCAAGCTCGTCGGCAACTGATACCAGTTCGGGTCGCACGATTTGCGGGATGACCCGATCAAAACCGATGGATCGCCCGACCACGGTCGACAGAATGTTCACATCATCTTCGTTGGTCAGTGCAACCAGTGCATCGGACCCGTCGCCATAGGCATCGCGCAAGGTCGACGGTAACGTTCCATCACCACAAATCATCGCGCAGTCCAGACCGTCAGACAGGTCATCCAACCGACTTTCGTCAATATCGATCAGCACGACCTCGTGACCGTCTTCGACCAGTTGCCGCACAGTGGCAACACCGAAGCGAGACGCTCCCAGTACGGTAATATGCATGAATGTCTAACTCCTTGAGATCCAGGTTGAGGGCAAAAACAGAGCGATCAGCACAAAGAATTCGAGCCGCCCGAGCAACATCGCAAAAACAGTCATGATCTTGAGGCCCACATTGAGGTCAGGCCCGATGACACCCGTTGAATGGCCTACGCCGGACAGTGCCGAGACAGCGTCGAACAAGGCAGGCAGGGCCGGATGGCCCGCGATGTACAACGCGCTCCAAAAGATGAGCGCACTCAGGAGGTAGACCACCAGAAGCGCTGCGGAAAACAGGATCGCTTCGGCATCCGCGCGCTTGTTACCGATCTTGAGATGTGACACGGCGCTTGCCGGCAGGCGCAACCGCAAGAATACCAGCGCCACCATACGCGCCAGCATCGTGACGCGAGCCGTTTTTATCCCACCCGTAGTTGACCCGACATCGCCGCCCAGTACCATCGCCACGATCAAAATAAGGACAAGCGGGCTCAGCGGCATGATCGGAGACGTGGCAAATCCGGCCGTGGTCTGCGCGCTGATGTGGTTCAGAACGCCTAGAAACACGGCATTGCTGTCCCATCCCCGGAGCGCCACATGCGCCACTGCATAGAGTAGGCTGCCGATCAGGATAATACCCAGTGTTGCAGGTGCAGTGCCGCGCGACAGTGCGGAGCGCGGGCCAAGCTTGGCAGCAACCGCGTAAGACAGCAGCGACACCGAGGTGGCGATACACAAAATCATCGTAAACACCTGAGCCGCAGCGGAATACTCGGCAAGGCTGCTGTCGCGCGGCGAAAAACCTCCGGTCGACACGGCGGCCAGGGCAATCATCGGACCTTCCCACCAACCGGGAAACAATGGGATCGCGATCAACACACCCAGTGCCGTGATGATTGAATAACCCGTCAGGACAAGCCGTGCCTTGGCGCGTGTCGATGCAAAGTAATCAGTGCCGCCCACCGATTGGCTGCCCAAAATCTTGGTGGCCCGCCCCGAATCCATCAACAGCGCAACCCCGGCAATCGCGATCACGACGCCCCCGCACCATTGCATCCATGCGCGCAGGAAATGCGCCGATATGGGCCAGCTTTCTGCGTCTGTCGCCACGGAAAGACCCGTGGTCGTGATGCCCGACGCGGCCTCGAATGCCGCGTCCCAGACGGGCATGCCAAGGGTCATGAAGGCGGGAACGGCAAGTAGGGTCGAAAACACAAAGATCAGGGCGAGGGTGACGACAGCCTCGATCCGCCGCAGGTCTTTGCGGGTCTCGAACCGTCGCGACCAAGCACCCAGACCACAAAGAACAACCGTCGGAAGCAAAAGCGCGGCGGACAGATCACGTTGTCCATCAAGCAAGGCCGCCACCCCCGGCGCCCCGACGAGAATGGCCAGAACAGGCGTCTGTTTCAGCAACACCTCACCGACGACCGCCACCCGGGCGCGGACGGCGACAGCAGCCTGACCGCGGCGCAGCAGGCTTGACGTGGCGCTACGGCTCATCGGAACGGGACAAGGGCGGGAGCATGACAACGCATGTCTGACAACGCCTGACGCCCGCAGTGGTTCCGCAGATTTTCGGAACCAAACACAACACCGCGCGTTGCGTGATATGTCCGAACAAAACATCCACAACCCGAAAGCCACTTCCGGAGCGGCACACCACGAACATGAAGAGGCATCGGTCAAGAGTGCGACGCGCTTGTCGGCCAGGCTGATCTATGAGGTGATACGCCGTGACGGCGAAGAGGAACTGACGCGCCCGGCCGCATCCCTCGTGTGGTCCGGTATCGCCGCAGGTATCCTGATCAGCTTTTCGGTGCTCGGAGAAGCAATCCTGCGTACGTATCTGCCGCCGACACGCGGTTCTTTCCTGATCGAAAATATCGGATATTCGCGTGGCTTTCTTGTCGTGATCTTGGGGCGGATGCAGCTGTTTACCGAAAACACGATCACAACCGTTTTGCCGGTGATGAAACGCAAATCGCTTGCGTGTCTTGCCTCAATGCTCCGGCTTTGGGCGATTGTACTGACCGCAAATATTGTCGGGGCGTTCATCGCAGGATACTTCATGACGCTGCCCGAAGCTTTCTCCCCCGAGATGCGCGTATCGCTGACCGAATTGTCACAGCACGCTGTGGGCATGGGGGCCTATCAGGGCTTCGTGCGGGCCATTCCCGCAGGTGTCCTGGTCGCGTCAATCGTGTGGATGATGCCGTCTTCGCAAAGTGGTGGGTTCTTTATCATTCTTGCGTTTACCTGGGCGATTGCGGCGGGGGATTTCACGCACATCATCGCAGGCTCCGTCGAAATGGCCTATTTGATCTGGATGAATGAGTTGGCTGCACAACCGGCGATCTTCAACTTTTTCCTGCCGGTCCTTGCAGGGAACATTGTCGGCGGGACGGCTATATTTACCGTGCTGGCCTGGGGGCAGGTGAAAAACGAAGTCGATCATGGAACCGAGGCGGGTGAGGACGGTTGAGAAGGGAACCCTATTAAGGAGCTCGAAATGACCGAACATTTGAAGATACCGCCGCAGGAACAAGACAGCATGCCCGCCCACGAACACAAGATGGACCCGGCCCCGGACTGGAAGCCGCGCCATCCGGGCGTCGGCAAGCTCAAGGATAAATGCGCCATCATCACCGGCGGCGACAGCGGCATCGGCCGCGCCGTGGCCGTGCTCTTCGCCCGCGAAGGGGCCAAGGTCGGCATCATCTATCTGGACGAAGACCGCGACGCGCAAGACACCTGCGCAGCAATCGAAGAAGAGGGCGGCACAGCCTTCGCCGAAAAGGCCGACATCGGTGTGCGCGCAGACGCGTTTGCCGCCGTCGAGGCGCTTTGCAACAAAATGGGTGGTCTGGACATTCTGGTCAACAACGCAGCCCAGCAATATATGGAAACCGATCTGCGCGACATCACCGAAGAACATCTGCGCCGTACGTTCGACAGCAACGTCATGGGCTATTTCTTTTGTACCCAGGCGGCGCTGGGGCGCATTCCCGAGGGCGGCGCGATCATCAACACCGCAAGCGTCAACGCCTTCAAAGGCAACGCAGCCCTGGTAGATTACTCGGCAACGCGCGGGGCGATTACGGCGTTTTCGCGGTCGGTGGCGAGCCAGCTTGCAGACAGTGGCATCCGGGTGAATTGCGTGGCCCCCGGACCGATCTGGACACCGTTCATTCCGGGCACCGTCCCGGCGGACATGGTCGAGGACTTCGGCAGCCAGGTTCCGATGGGCCGCGCCGGGCAGCCTTGGGAAGTCGCAACTTCCTATCTGTTTCTGGCCTGTGACGATGGCAACTACTTTACCGGCCAAACCTTGCATCCGAACGGCGGCATGATCGTTGGAAGCTGATCCGCGGCCCACGCGCGGCCTGTGGCCGAAAAACCCCGTCATCTATCAAATCTACCCCCGCTCGTTTCAGGACACATCCGAAACGGGCGAGGGGGATTTGCGCGGCATCACGACCCGGCTGGAACATGTTGCGTCTCTGGGCGTCGATAGCGTCTGGTTGTCGCCGTTCTTCGCCTCGCCCATGTGCGACGGGGGCTACGACGTGGCCGATCAGACCGCCGTGGATCCACGCTTTGGCACGTTGGATGATTTCGATGCGCTGGTTGCCCGCGCCCACGCGCTGGGGTTGCGGGTGATGATCGACCAGGTGTTCAACCATACGTCAGATCAGCACCCGTGGTTTCAGAAATCCCTGCGCCGGGAACCGGGGTTCGAAGACATGTATGTCTGGCAAGATCCCCGCCCCGATGGCAGTGCGCCATCCAACTGGATCGCATTTTTCGGAGGTGCCGCATGGCGATGGCATCCGCAACGGGCGCAATATTGTTTGCATCAGTTTTTACCGTGTCAGCCCAGCTTGAACCACCGCAATCCCAAAGTGCATGACGCGCTGCGCGAGATAACCGAATTTTGGCTGGCACGCGGTGTGGATGGTTTTCGCTATGACGCGGTGACCAGTTTTTTCTACGACCCGGAGTTTCGCGACAATCCGCCCGCGGGTGATACGCAGGCGCGGATACCCGGACCGGCGAACAATCCGTTCACCATGCAGCGGCACGATAATGACATGCTGCCCAACGACTGCGCGGCCTTTGCACGCGATATCCGCGACTGGGCGGGACCGGACCAGTACCTGATCGGCGAAATCAACGAAGGACCGAAGTCGATCGAGGTATTGCGCAAATTCACCGGGCCGGACAGGCTGGATGCGGGCTATGTCGTCGATCTGGCCGAACGCGGCGTGTCTGGAACAGTTCTGTCCGATATGATCGCTCGTCTTGGCGCGCCGGGCCCACTCGCATGGTGGCTGTCGTCGCACGATCAGGCGCGCCATGTCAGTCGTGACGGCGATGGCAGTGCGCGCGATGCCCGTCTGTTCGCCGCCCTCACGCTTGCGTTGCCCGGACCTGTCTTGCTGTTTCAGGGCGAAGAGTTGGGCATGACGCAATCGGATCTGCCCTTTGAAGCGCTGCATGATCCATTCGACCGCACCTACTGGCCCGATCCACCCGGACGCGATGGCGCGCGCACGCCGATGGTGTGGGAGGACGACGCGCCGAATTACGGGTTCACGTCCGCCGCGCCGTGGTTGCCGATGATCTGCCCGCCGGACGGACCCGCCGACCGTCAGCTGAGCAATGAGGGCTCCGTCCTGCAGTTCTATCGGACGGCGCTGCGCAAGAGAGGCGATCTGAACCTCGCCGACGGGCGCATCGAGGTACTGCTGGCGGAGGACCGGATGTTCATCGCAAGGATTGTCAGTGTCTCGGATACAGTGGTCCTCGCGGTAAACTTGACCGATGGCCCGCAGGATGTACCCTATGCAGGAACGCTGCGCCCTGCATTGCAAAGCGCCGAGCAACCCGTCTCAGATCAGATCGCCCCGCGCAGTGCCATCTGGTATCATGCGTAACGGCCTTGGAGTACGCGCATTCGGGGGACGAAGTGGAATTGCCCGCATGTCGGCGGAACCGATATCGTGCCGATGCGTTGACGCTCGGATCGGCTTGAAGGAGATAACATGGCCGCCAGAACCAGCTTCACACCGCTGCCCTATCCGAACACATCAGAAGGCGCGCCGCGCAAGACGGGTGTCGAGGTCGAATTTTCAGGATTGGATACGGACGAAACGAGCAAGATCGTTCAAACCACGCTTGGTGGTACCCGCGAGGGCGACGATCCGTTTTGCCGTGACATCGTGGGGACCACGATCGGCGATATCACGGTCGAGCTGGACACACCGGCGACGAAGGCAAGCGACAACACGCTTGTGCGCAAGGGGTTGGACGTCGCTGCGGCCGTCGTCCCCCTTGAGATCATAACGCAACCCTTGGACCTGGATGAACTGGCCACCTTCGACGCCTTCCTGCCCAAGCTCCGGCGCGAAGGTGCCGAAGGGTCGCGGTCCGGTGCCTTGCTGGGGTTCGGGGTGCATCTCAACCCCGAGGTCGTTTCAACCACAGACGCGCACACGATGAATACCATCCGCGCCTACGGGTTGCTGGAGGACTATCTTCGCCAGTTGGAAAAGCTCGATCTGACGCGGCGGATGTTGCCATTCGTGTCGCCATGGCCAGACGCATTTACAAGCGATATTCTGGACCCGGGCGTCGAGACGCTTGAAGATCTCATTCCCGTCACCGCCCGCCACATCACCTCGCGCAACCATGGGCTGGACCTGCTTCCACTTCTGAAATTTGCCCATCCGGAGGTATTCGAACAGTGCTTTGCAGATATGAATACCAAGGCCAGACCCGCCTATCATTTCCGTTTGCCGGACTGCCGCATCGACGAGCCGCAATGGACCCTGATGCAACCATGGGCACTGTGGCTTCTGGTTGAAACGGTCGCCGCCCATCCCGAAGCGATGGCGGATTTGAGTGCTGCGTGGCGGGACAGGCAAACGGACCTTCTGAACAGACAAAGCTGGGCCGACGAAACGGCGGCCGTGCTTCACAAGCATGATCTCGAACCCGCCGCATGACCGCTCCTTTGATCGGCGTCAGCGTGTCCAGGCGCACGGGCTGGCGTGTGTTTCCAATCATGGCCTTGAATGTGCGCTGCGTGGGAGGTCGCGCCGTACGCACCGATTCCGTGCGTACGCTTGACCTTGATACGGTTGACGGGGTGATCATCGGCGGCGGCGATGACGTGGGACCAGAGCTTTACGGCGGCAAGATTGGCATCTCCGCGCGGCTCGATCCGGCGCGGGATCGCCTTGAACTGGATCTTGCAAAACGAGCCTTGAGCGAGAACATTCCCGTTCTTGGCATCTGTCGGGGCGCGCAGATGCTGAATGTGGCGTTGGGCGGTTCCCTTGATCAGGATGTGTGGAGCACATTTGCGTCCGCGCGCAAGATCACCACTGTTCTTCCCCGTCGCGAAGTATGTCTGGAAAACGAAACGCGGCTTGAGCAGCTGTGTGGCGACGCACCGATGCAGGTGAATGCCCTGCACTCGCAGGCGATTGATCGCCTCGGGGACGGTCTACGTGTGGCCGCACGGGATACGCACGGCATGATCCAGGCGGTGGAACGCGTCCGTGATCCATTTGCCATCGGCGTACAGTGGCATCCGGAATACCTTATCTATGCGCACCGCCAACGCGCCATTTTTCGCGCCCTGGTGGATGCAGCCCGTGCCTATGCGCAGGAGCGACAGCAAGTCTGAACGGCAAGTCGAAATTCAAACCGCGGCTGTGGTCACCCATCACGCGCGGATCGGGTCAAGCCCCGTACGTCTTGTGCACCAGAACGCGCCGCCAACGGCAAAGACGTTTGCCAGTACAGCCGCGCCGAGAATGCCGGGATAACCGAAGGCCAGGAGGCCGACCCATGCAAACGGAATATAGACTGCGAAGATGCGCGCGAGGCTGAGCCCCATCGAATATCCCGCCTTGGACCGCGCGTTCATCCCGGCGTTTGCCGTGACGAGGATCCCGTAGCCGAACAAGCTCCAACCGACGATGGACAGGTATTGTGCGGCATAGCTGCGCGCATCATCGCTTTCGATGAAAAGCCCGGCAAGCCGGTCTGCGAACACGGTCAGCAGGATGGCAACGATCACACCGTAAACGCCGCAGAAAATCCAGGCGTCTCGCATCCCCTGACGTGCGCGATCCTGTTTCTGTGCCCCCCAATTCTGACCCACGACCGGGCCGATGCCCGCCGACAAAGCGAGAAGCGGCACCAAGGCCACCGACTGCACCCGCGTCGCAGCCCCGAACCCGGCGACGGCCGCATCGCCCAAGGTGGCGGCAGCGGCCGTCACGAGCGACAGGCCCGCCGGGTTGATCGCATTGGAAAACGCCGCCGGGACACCCACCGCCAACACCTGTTTCAAAGAGCCAAGCACGCCTGTGAGTATGTCCGGACACCGCGACAAGACGCCGACATGATAGGCATAGACTACCGCGATCACGGCCCCGAATGCGCGCCCGATGGCGGTCGCCATGGCGGCCCCTTGCGTTCCCAGATCGAAGGTAAAGATGAAAAGCGGAGTGAGCGCAATATTGATGAGCGCCGCGAGCACCATGATCACAGCAGATGTCGCGCCGTCCCCATGTGCCCGGAATGCGGCGTTCGCGATCATCATCACCACAAGGAACGGAAACGAAACAGCCCAAAACGGGGCATAGGCCCGCGCCTCGGTCAAAGCAGCATCACTTGCCCCCATCAGGGTGAAAATCGACCCGGACAGCCACCAGAACCCGAGCGCCGTAATCAAGGCAAGCGCAAGGCCCAGACCCAGCGCATGGATCGCAAGACGCGCCGCCGCCGCGTCGTCCTCTCCTTTGCCAACAGTCTGACTGATGGCGGCATTGGCCCCTGCGGAGAGCCCGATCGACAGGGACGTCAATGCAGTTGTCACGGGGTAGATGAACCCGATCGCGGCCAGCGGTGCCTGACCCAGTTGACCCAGGAAAAAGGCGTCCGCCAAACCTACGCTCAGGACGGCCAATATGCCGAACGACATAGGTGCCGAAACGCGCGCAAGGGCGCGCCACACGGGCCCTTTGGTCAAATTTCTCTGGGCCAAATCGACGTTACCCCTGTTCCTGAATGTCAGCGACGGATACGACCTGACGGCCGTAGCCGGTAAACGCGTGGACGTCGCCACACGTTCCACGAACCCCGCATTATCCCGTGCGCCCTTGGCCATGGCCATGACCCCCCGAGTGACGGGGTGCATTCCTTTGCCGCCAACTTGCATCTTCTAGCCTTTCCCGGGAACCTCTCGGGCTTCGACGCGTTGATGCAAAAAAGGAGGCTTCGATGACGAAAGATCACGGCTCAAGCATCAAGGACGACGACACCTACGAGGCGCTGCGCGACGAAGGGTACGGCAAAACCAAAGCTGCGCGTATCGCAAACGCGCAGGCCAATGACAGTCAGAACCCGTCCCGAAAAGGCGGAAAGGCGTCGCCTTATGAAGAGTGGACCAAGAAAGATCTTTACGAGCGCGCCCAAGAATTGGACATAGATGGACGATCCGACATGTCCAAGGATGACCTGATCGATGCGCTGAGGGCTCAATAATGGCAATTGAAACAGGCGACTGCGTTACTTGGAACTGGGGCAACGGCACCGGGAGCGGGACCGTCACCAAGGTTTATACACAGAAGATCACCAAGACCATCAAAGGGTCGGAAATCACCCGAAATGCGAGCGAAGAAGAACCCGCCTTTTTGATTGAACAGGACGATGGCGACATAGTCCTCAAGAGCCATTCGGAAGTGGAAAAAGCCTGAGACAATCTGGCTCAGGCTATCGTCGGATGTAAAATAACGCGAATGGGTGCGGTGATCTTGGAGCATGTGGGTGCTCAGATCGGTCATGTGCAAACGCGCTATGAGCGTCAAAAATTGTTGATCCCTTCTTGTTCCAATTTCATCGCTGATCGGGTTTATCATTTGGCGCATCGCAGGTCCACGTTCGAAACCGTCGCGCGTTTGAGGATGAGCACGACGAACACCTTCACAGAGTTTCATGGGGCAATTCACGCCAACTTTTTGTTTATAAAACGGTTCGCCACACGTCCGTCGGCCGCTCAGCCAATCAAGATGCCCAGAACAAGTGCCAAAAGCGGCACAGAACCGAACACGACCAAGCGGGCGCGGTCCGCATCCACAATGAGTGCAGAGTCCCGTGCGTCGTCGTCAAACCGACCCTGCGCCTGTGCGCCGATACTACTGACGGGTGATGACAGGTTGTTGGGTCGATTTCCCGGTTCGTCCTCGTCCGACTTTTGCATTTCCGCACCGCTGTCTGCAAGTTTCCGATCCAGCCAGCCAGGCAACAGCATATTGCCGAACACCAATTTCAATACGGATCTGCCCACGAAATATTCGCGCCGCCCCTCTTTGACCGCCCGCATGATGGCGCGCGCCGCCACATCGGGTTGGAAGATCGGCGGGGCCGGTTGCGGTTTTTTCGACAATCGGTTCAGTGCCCAGTCAAACTGCGGCGTGTTGAGCGCCGGTAATTGCACGACGCTGATCGTTATGTTTGACCCCTCGCGAATGAGCTCGGACCGGATCGAAGAGGTAAAGCCGTTGATCCCGTGTTTGGAGGCACAGTAAGCCGACTGATAAGGCACCGACCGGTACCCCAGGCCCGAGCCTACGTTGACGATTCGTCCGCTGTTGCGCTTTTCCATCAAGGACAAAGCGGTTCGGGTGCCGTTGACGACGCCCATCAGGGTTGTGTCGACGATGCGTTGAAACTCGCTGTCCTGCATTGACGGGAATGGGGAAAAGCTGGTCATCATGGCTGCGTTGACCCAGACCGTGACCGGACCCAAGGCCTCTTCGATGGCGGCGCCCGCGCGAGACACCGCATCCGCGTCCGCCACGTCGCATTTCAGCGCGAACACCTTTTCCCCGTAGGTATCTTCCAATTCTGTCAGCCGAGCCTGTCCGCGCGCCAGCACGCCCACCCGGTATCCATCCCCGATCAGTCGCGATACGGCTGCGCGGCCGACCCCGGCGGTTCCTCCGGCTACGATAGCAATTTGATTTGACACAAGCCTACCTCCGTTATTTGTCCGCGTTTATACCCTTCTACGAGCGCTTACCGTCTCAACGTGTACTGGTCTTGTTGTGTTCCAAAAGCCTCTGTTGGAGCGGGAGCAGACGCAGAGGACAAACGCCCGAGTGGGCCTAACGGGACTGCGCGACCGTGTTGCGAAGACAGGTTTGGGGCGGAGTGATGTGTTTGCAGACGATCGCCTCGGATTTGTTCTTGCCACCCGATCTGGTTACCGGCTTGCGAATTCCGCATGTATCCCGTTTTGGTGCGCAGCTGCGTTCCGCCATTTTTATCGAAGGCAAGCGGATTTCGAAGAGCCATCTTGGCGGCTATGTGTTCTGACGCAATACGACCACCCGTTCTTGGGTTAGGTCTTCGACTTCGTGAGATGCCTTCGCCACGCCGTGGCAACAACGGGGTCACGTTTTCATATGGATCAAGCCTGCAGGCGAGGTGTCCCCGAACAGGACAGACCTCTAGTTGCTCGGCTCTGGCCCGATCTTCTCCAACAACCATTCGGCGCGCTCTATTTGCTCACCCACGGTAGACAACTTGCTCTTCAAGCGCTCGATCTTGGACGGTTTTTCTGTGTCACGGATTTCTTCTTGCAACAGCGTTTGTTTCGCCTTCAGCTTGTCAATTACCTTCTCGACATGAGAGCGCTCGATCTTGGCGGCTTTGCCGTCTTCAAGTCGGCCCAAATACGAGTCCAGCTTTTCACTGATTTTTTTAAGTCCCATAATGCTCTCCCGCTATCAGGGCTGTGTAGCACCATGGTGAAACAGCAATGTAACAGTGCCATTTGTCATGGTGACGGCCTTTGCGCATCTTCGTGCGGATCGTTCACAATCATGTCGTGCAATTCATCATCTTCCAATGCCAGAATGCGCTCGACCTCTGCCATCGCGTCCTCGGTTTCGATATAGCTGTCGCGGGCGGCATCCAGCAGGTCACGCATCGCACTGTAGGCATAGTTTGAATCGTTCAGAAATGAGGTGGCTTTGCTTGCAGCCAGTCGCCGGTCACGGATGAGAGCTTCGATCCTGTTATTGGTGTCCTGCGCGTCACTCTCGACCTGAATGCGTTCCTGATCCAGCCAAAGGCTTGAGCGATCTTCGGGATTGGCCAGTTCCAGCTTGTGAATTTCCACTAGGATACGCGCAATTTCAGTGCGTAACCCATTGTACAGATCGGTGATCACGCCCTGGGGCCGTTCGGTATATTGTGTTGCGTTGCGCCTGAGGTGCTTGATCGATTTCACGGCGCGCACGATCCGGCCCGCGGTATCGCGCATTGCGTAGATGTCGTTCATCACGTCCACAGGCATGTCTTTCGCTCCAGCCCTGGTCGCGAACTCGACAATCGCGGAATACAGTGTCTTGACGCGTTTCTCATAGCGTTGGTCAATATCGAATTCGACCGGCGTGCGGCTTCTGGCGACTGTTTCGGCGATATCCTTGGTATCAAACAACAAATGCCGGTGCAGATTGAGACCATGCGTGATCAGTTCTACGGCATTGTCGTACAGGTGTTGCACCTCACGGCGCATCGCAACCTTGGCGGTCTGTGGGAATTCGTCGACCGCTTCAGAGAGATATCTGGGTTGGCTCAGGTCTTCCTTGGGTTGGGCAATTACACGTTCGAGAAATGTGATGAGCCTGCGTATGAATGGCAACATCAAAGCAACACCCAAGACATTGAATATCGTGTGGAACACGGCAAGCTTCAGGGCGTAATCGGTCTCTGAAATGCCGACAGTGGCACTGACATAGTCAACCGCCACACGTATTTGGCTGATGAAAATCAGCGCAACGGCGGCGGTTCCCAAATTGAAAATGACGTGCGCGAGGGCCAGTCGCTTGCCCTGATAATTCGCTGTGAACGACCCGATGACAGCCGTGACCGTCGTGCCGATATTGGCCCCGATCGCCAGGGCGAGCGCATTTTCGTAGCTGATCTGATTTGCCGCCAGAGCGGTGATGATAAGCACCATCGTGGCATGGCTTGATTGCATGACGACGGTCGCTGCTGCGCCGACCAGCGTATAGACTGCCAGCCCAATTAACCCGGTCATCGCAAACCGCGTGAGGTCAAACTGGTCTTTGAATGCCTCGAACCCTTCCTTCATGTGGTGAATGCCCAAGAACAGAAAACCAAGCCCGGCCAAGACATACCCCGCGCCACGCAGATATTTGGATTTCTGGAATACCAAAACGATGGCAATCGCCAGCATCGGCAAGGCATAGGCTGATATGTTTACCTTCAGACCAAATCCGGCAACCAGCCACGCACCAGTGGTGGTGCCGATATTCGCGCCAAAGACAATGCCAACACCGGCCAACAGCGTAATCAGTTCGGCAGACAGGAACGATATGGTAATGACGGAGACCAGAGAACTGGATTGCATGATCGTTGTGGCAAGGATGCCGAACCCAAGCGACTTTGGAATAGAGCTCGTGGCCTTCTCCAAAGCGCGCTCCAGAAACCCACCGCTGAACAGCTTGAACCCATCCTCAAGCATAAGCATGCCAAACAGAAAGATGGCCACGCCGGCAGCGATCTCCTGAAAGTCACTGCTCGCCCAAAACCCGATGGACAGCATAACCAGGATGGAGGGTAGTAGCAGCCGGGTCCACATGGCTTTGCGCTCCCTGTGACATCATCAAAGGCACCGTAAACCCAATCCCCGGGTGCTTGGAATATCCGATTGCGCAGCATGGCATTTTCAATCGGGTTTTATTTTTCGGCCGCCATCGGTTTTCACCGGCCGTCATCACTCAAGCGGTTTGGCCTGATTTGTAAGTCTAAATACCCTACGCACGGGTGGTAACCCTTCTGCAACGTGAAACTCACGTGCTGTTATTGGCCCCTGGCAAAGGATCGACGGGTCGGCATGAGAGGGGCTGTCTCGGAGTGGCGATCCTTGGCCACGCCGCCCCTCCTGCTGATCTTTTGAAGCGTTCAACGCATATAGCTTGCCCGCAATGCTCACGTCCGATTTTGCAGCAGACGACTAGCCTTGCTGGATTCCGTTGGTCTTGACGCGGTTGCCAAGACGCCGGAACTGACGTCTGTTTGTTCCAATCGCTCCGTGAGCTCATCGGTGAATGCGGTTACATACTCTCCCCGGTGGAACCGTCACCCGGTATGAAACTCGGATGACGCGTAACCCCATAGCCGCTTCACTGACTACCAGGCGTGTACCAAATTGGCGAGGTGTAGGCTCTTTCCTGAGCGGTGGTCTGGGCGCCCTCGGGAATATCCTCCCCGAACCTGAAGGCATCGTAGACAATCCACCGTGGCGTCGGGATTTCCAGAACGCGCGCGTAGTACACTGCCAATTGGTCCGGATCGAAATCCGGATCAGTCCAGACAGTGCCCAATTCCGACGCGCCGATCGTGTTCGTCCAGTTGGCATTGGCCACATCCACCGTGTTTCCGACCAACGGCAATACACCATCTGCGTCTGGTTCACGGCCAGATGACCAGGCAACGTCATAAACCTTTTCCTGCGTTTCGCCTTCCGCATCGAGCCATCCCTTCACGATCTGAATACGGTCCAGATTGGCTCCGACGGGATCGCGCAAGGCATAGACCATGAACGTCGGAGCCTCATCGCCGCCATTGGGGCGCAAGTCTCCCCCCATGGGAACACCCTTTTCATAGCCGCGAAACGCCGGTTGCCGGCTGTTCAGATCGCTCGGATCATAGTTCCAGCCGCCGAAAAACCGCACGGCCATGCGCGGCCCGGTCGTGGCATAAACTTCTTTGCGCGCCATCGCGTCGAATATGGCTTCGCGTGTGTTTTCCTGCGCCCAAACCGCGGCATACCCGGACGCGACAGTTTCATACCCCTGGAAGACACCTTTGTCCGTCTCGATGAATGGATGCAGCATCCGACCAGGTTTTGGTTCCATCCCGGAGGTTTTACCGAAAAAATTATCCTCTTCGATGGCAGGCAGCGACGTGTGCGCGTCGGTGGAACCGACAAGGCCGAACTTGTAGGGGTTCGTGCCAAAGCGGGACTGCAACAGCAAGCCGTTCTTCAGGGCTTCGCGTGTATACTCGGTGCTGAGCATTTCAGGTGTCTTGGCTTCGGTGAGATCCAGATTGCCCGCGTCCCACGTCTCGTAGTCCGCAAATGCGTCATCGGGCGACAGCAATGGATGGGACTCCCCGTCGCCTTTGATTTGTGTGGCCTCGTACATCGGCTCCCACCGGGCGCGTTGCTGCACATATTCCGCGTCGATCGCACGGCCGGTGTATTGCGCATCGACCGGAAACATCAGACCATTTGACAGGTTTCCGTTATGTGCGAGGGCCAGCACCGCACCCCCTGTCTTTTCCTCGTAGTTTTCGAGCCACTCATAGAGTTTGAGCGGATCCGTCGACCCTATGGGCGCCTGGGTGGTGTAGGGTACCATTTGCCCCGCCCGGTCCGCGCCATCCCGGAACAATACGTTCCGGTGCAGGTTGTTGCCCGCCACCAGTGAGGTCCACTCGTACCCTATGATCGTGGTAAATGTTCCCGGATCGTTGAAACGTTCGGCGGCGTCGACCACCCGTTCCCAGACCGAGGCATATGCGGTTGCGCCCGGTGAATAGTCATCCAGCATTCCCTCCGGCATGGTGCCCTGAGCGAAGTTCGTAATCAGATCAATCGCAGCCGCCGCACCGGCGTCACCGCCCGCTTGGAAACCGGCATACCATTCGCGCCCCTTTTCAAACGCAAGAATGTTCGGTGATCCCTTGGCAAGATCCTCGGAAAACCCCATCGCGTCGGAATGGTCGGCGATCACCAGCCAATCCAGCGGACGACCCATTTTCGCAGGCTGACCGCTGGATGCGACCACCTGTTCGCCGCGGGCAAAGCGATAGGCGTCGTCCAGCCCAAGCGTATTGCCGAACAATCCTGCATCGGCAGACAGCCGTGTGTGCAAATGTGTGTCGCCCCAAAACACTTTGTCCGGAAAGGCGCGATTGGTGTAGGGCGAATAGGCTCGCCCCGGGTAAGAGTCTGAAAGATCCGAGAGCCTTGGAATACCCGCGTCCTGAGCATCAACCATGCCTGCAGAGGCAGCCAAGAGAATGGCGACCGAGACGCGTTGAGCGGCCTTTGCTGCATTTTGGACCATGATTATTGCGCTCCGCTTTTGAGGTTCGATTCCGGCACCAGCGTGCCAAAGAAATTCGCCAGAGTTAAGACTCATAAAGCCATTCTCCCGGGTACCGTTCTGGAGGCAGCCTAACAGATCATTTTGATCTGGCAAAACCTAACCGCATCCAAGCAGATCGGACTGCCCCGGCTTGGCGTTCAACAGCTGGTTCAAGTGATTGTTTAACTTTATGGGTTCATCTCATTGCTTTTATTTATAAAATTGAAGAAAAATATCAGGCCAAGTTATGCAGGTACTCTTCCATCCGGGCGACGGATGCGGCGCAGGCCATCGGATTTTCGAGAAGGGCGAAATGCCCCAGCCCGTCCAGCGACGCGAATTGGCCCATGGGCGCCGCTTCGGCTGCGGCGCGGCCTTGGGCAGGTGGCGCGGCCAGATCATTGGAGCCTGTCAGCGAAAAAACAGGAGCCCGGGCGCGCGACAGTGCGGGCAGTGCCCCGGGTCTGTTCAGCGCGAGTTGGGTCTGGGCATCGATCAGCGGCGCTGTCTGATCGGCCATGGCCAGCATTTTGACTTTCGCGCTCTTCCGGTCCGGTCCGTGCAGGTCAGGCAGGCGCGACCTCATCGCGTCCGCGCCGCCGAGCAAGGCGACATCGTGGGCCAGATCGCGACGTCCCTTGGCTTTGGCAGGATCGTTCGCGTAGGGATTGATGCCGAAAAGGACGAGGCGATGGGCTGTCATGCGGTCCGCCAGATGCGCCGCCACAATCGCCCCGAGCGAGAACCCGCAAACGACCGTGTCCTGTGATGCCAAAGGACAAAGATCAACGTAATCCTCTACGGAAGGTCGGTCCAGGATCAGGGGATGCCGCTGGGCTGGCGCAACAGCCAAGGCATCAAGGAAATCGTCAAAAACAGCTGCCGTGCAAAGCGTACCTGGCAGCAAGATCCACGGTCGTCCTGTCAGATCGTCAATAGCCATGCGTGGCGGCCACTTCGACCAAGGTGTTTTCAAGAACCACGCTCACAGCGTCTTTCATGCTGCGGGTCAGATGTGCAAAATCGTTGCCCGGGGTGACCAGTCGAAAACCCTGCTCGGCGCGCTTGCGGGCTTCCGAACCCGAGCTGCAAAAAATACCGGCCGGAATGCCACGACGGGTGGCCGCATCCAGGACATCGATCAACGCGGCTTCGGATTTGGGGCGGGGGTGGCCACAGTGGCCATCCAATTCAAATGCCAAATCGTTCGGGCCGACGTAGATCATGTCGACCCCTTCGACATCCAGAATTTCTTCGATCCGCGCGACGGCCTCTGCCGTTTCGATCATCGGGATGGCCATAACGGTTTCGTCGGCACTTGCGACATAATCAGGACCGCCATAAAGCAACCCGCGCGAAGGACCGAAGCTTCGCTGGCCCAAGGGCGGATAACGACAGGCCGCAACCAAAGCTGCGGCTTGTTCAGGCGTTGAGATCATGGGGCAGATGATACCATAGGCCCCCGCATCCAGAAGATGCATGATCTGCGCGGGATCCAGCGCGGGGACGCGAACCATCGGGGTGGCGGGCGTCGCGGAAAGCGCCTGCATCATGGCAAGCGCGTCGGAAAATCCCAACATCCCGTGCTGCAAATCGACAGTGACGGAATGGACGCCACTGTGCCCGACGCCTTCGGCCGCATAGGCGGAGGCAATGGACAACCAGCCGTTTACAACCACTTCGGACGCGGCAAGGCGGGTGCGAACCATGTTCGGCCGCATCAGCCCGCCCGCCCGTAGTTCGGCAGGAGCGATGCCTTGGCGACGTATCCACCCGCATCCAGACCCAGCCCGGCGCTGCGGGCAGCGTCCAGTACTTCCGGTGCGAAGGTCGGCCTTTTTCGATGATCGCCGCTGAGCACGACAAGCACTTCCACCGGGGCTTCTCCGATCGCCGTGAGGGTCCGGAACACGCCGCCCGGGATGGAATAGGTGTCCCATGCGTCGATCTCTACCGAGGCGTTGCCACCGTCTTCATAGTCCAGCCGCACGCGCCCTTCATGCATCATCAAAACCATCTTTTCATCAACTGCAAAGGGGCCCACCGACTGGCCGGGCTCCAGCCGCATCCATTCCGCGGAAAAACCGTGCGGGTTGGTGATGGGGGCTTTGTGATCTCGGTTCTGGGTCATGCCAAAACCAATGACAGGTGCGATCTGCGCGCCGCCTCCGGTCAGTCGCTGGTCGATGAAGGCCGGTTTGAAATCACGGTCCGCGCGGGTCACGACGCGCGACATCATCTCTTCTCGCGATACCTCTCGCAGGCTCGCCACATCGGCGTCGGGCATCGGTGGAATGCGGCCTTCTTCCGGGGGAATTTCGTCGCCGCGCGACACGTCGATCAGACGGTTGTCGGATGAAATATACAGTCCGTAATCCGCAGCCTCGCGAATGATCTCGGGATGGAAAATCACGCCCCCCGTGTTATCGCCGCCCAGAATGGTGAACAGCCAACCATCGTCCGGCCCCGCATTGGTGAAGCCCCGGAAAATCCACGTAGGCACGGAGACAATATCGCCCGCCTTGCCGGTCACCTCGTTTTCACCGTTCGAGCCCCATCGGAAGGTCCATTCGCCCTTTTGGACGATAAACACTTCGGCGGTGAAATGGATGTGCAGGTTGTTGGTGATACCATGCGGCATGGCCGCCGCCCCGATATTGAACCCATGCGCTTCGGGCAGGTTGATGATCTGGTCATCGGACGAGGTGACGCCCGGTCCGATGATGGAATAGTTTTCTTTCTTGTCCGAGCCAGGCTTCTTGCAGTCTATGAAGGCCACGGTGCAGGACACGTAGTCGTCCCGTTTGACGTGGCGTGCTTCGGCGATGTCTTGAGTGATTGGGGTCATGTTCAGGGTCCTTATGTTCCGTCAGCCAAGCCGTTCACCGGACGCACGATCAAACAGATGAAACCGTGCGCCGTCTTTCGGGGTCAGATGACAGGGGGAATTGATGTCTGCTTCAAAATCGGCGTGACCGCGGGCACACACCGAGGTTGGCCCGTTGCGCAACGTCACCAGCGTGCTTTCGCCCGTCAGTTCCAGAGCATAGAGCTTGCCGTTTATGGGCGCGTTCGGGCCTTGGCTGATGTCCAGTTCTTCCGGGCGAATACCCAGCACCACGCCGCTCCGATCTTCAAGCGGGACCGGAATCTCGACGCCATCTGCGCGGAAAACGCCGCCTTTCACGCTGCCGTCAATCAGGTTCATCGACGGAGATCCGATAAAGCCCGCGACGAACAGGTCAGCCGGTTCGGCATAGATTTTCTTGGGCGTGTCCAGCTGGACGATCTTTCCCTCGCGCATCACCGCCACGCGGCTGGCCAAGGTCATTGCCTCCATCTGGTCATGGGTCACGTAGACGGTCGTGACGCCCAATTCGTGGTGCAAATGCTTGAGTTCCGCACGCATCGTGACACGCAGCTTTGCATCGAGGTTCGACAGCGGTTCGTCCATAAGAAAAATCGACGGAGTGCGGACGATGGCGCGGGCCAAGGCCACGCGCTGGCGTTGCCCGCCAGACAACTCGGACGGGCGGCGATCCAGAAGGGCGCCAAGCTCGACCTTGTCAGCGGTCTCCTGCACGCGCGTCTTGCGCTCGCCGCGTTTGACGCCCCGCAGTTTCAGCGGGTATTCGATATTCTGGCGCACGGTCATATGCGGGTAGAGACCGTAGTTCTGGAACACCATCGCGATGTCGCGGTCCTTGGGCGGCTTGTCGTTGATCCGCTCGCCTTTGATCATGATATCCCCGGAGGTGATATCCTCCAACCCTGCGATCATGCGCATGGTCGTCGTCTTGCCGCAGCCCGAAGGGCCGAGCAGAACCAGAAACTCGCCGTCATGGATCGTCAGGCTTTGCTTTGAAACGGCCAGGAAACTGCCGTATTTCTTTTCGATATCGACGAGACGGACTTCGGCCATGTGGAAATTCCTCTTATTTGACCGCGCCGGCCGTCATGCCGCGCGTGAAATGTTTCTGAATGAAGAGCGCCATGATGAAGATCGGCACCGTAATCATGACGCCGGCCGCAGACATCAACTCCCATAGATCGCCCCGCTCGGTTCGGAAGCTGACCAGGCCAACGGGCAGGGTAACCGCGTCACGGCGCGACAGGATCAGGGCGAACAGGAACTCGTTCCATGTCAGGATGAAGCAGAAGATCGACGACGTCAGAATGCCGGGTGCTGCCATGGGCATGACGATATCCTTGATGACCCGCAGGCGCGACGCGCCGTCGATCATCGCGGCTTCTTCGCTGTCAGTGGGGATCGCGTCGATGAACCCCTTGATCATCCAGATGACAAACGGCGTCACGATGGCCAGATTGACGATGATGAGCGCAATCCGCGTATCCAACAGGTCAAGCTGCCGGAACATCAGGAAAAACGGTAACACGATCACGACGGCCGGGATGAACTGCGTCGACAGGATCAGGAAAAACAGGAACTTGCGCCCTTTCACCCGAAACCGGGAAAACGAATAGGCGGCCAACGCTGCGCAGGGCACCGCGATAACCACTGTTACCGTCGCCACGATCACCGAGTTCATGACCATGGACCCCAGATTCCAAGGCTCGGAGAAAACCGTGACGAAATTCTGCAACGTCGGCTCGAAATTCAGCGACAGCGAGTAGGCGTCGCGCGGCTTTTTGAACGCCGTCAGGAACATCCACGCAATCGGGAACAGCACCACGACCGAGATGAAAATCAGAAGGGCGCGTTCGCCCACATATGCGAGGGAGCGTTTCATGCGGTTGTCATCTTTCTTTCGCTCAGCAGCATGCGGACATACCAGATGGAGATAAACATCATGATGGCGGTCAATATCCACGCCAGTGCCGAGGCATAGCCCATGTCGAACCACCGAAAGCCCACGTTGAAGATGAAATAGGCGAGCGTTTCGGTCGAGGTGCCGGGCCCGCCGCCTGTCAGCGTGACGACCTGATCGAACATCTTGAGCGCAAAGATCGTTTTGAGGACCGCCATGACCAGAATGACGCCGCGCATCTGCGGCAGAATGATGCCAAAGACGATGCGCAGATTCGAAGCGCCGTCGATGCGCGCGGCCTCTTCGGTTTCGCGCGGGATCGAGGCGAGGCCGCCAAGGCACATGAACGTCATGTAGGGTGTCCAGTGCCACACGTCCGTCAGCACGAGGATGGCCATGGCCAGATCGGGGTCGGCCAGCCAGGGCACGCCTTGCAAGGCAGGGAAAACCGCGCCCAGACCCTGGGCCAGGACGCCAAATTCAGGGTTGAACATGAAACGATAGCTGACGCCGATCAAGGCAGGGCTCATCGCAAATGGCAGGATCAGAATGATCCGCGTAAAGGTATGCATCGGCCCCTTGCGGCGCAGCAGCAGCGCCAGCGCCATGGCAAGGATCACGGTCAGGATGACGCTGGTGATCACGAAAATGAATGTCACCCAGAGGGAATTCAGAAACGCACTCTCCGAGGCCGCATAGATGTAATTGTCGAAGCCGACAAAATCACCCGGTCGGCGGCTTTTGGTCAGATCCCACTCACGAAAAGAAGTGATGAAGGAATATGCCAGCGGGTAGATGGTCGTCGCCAGCACGATGATAAACGCGGGGATGAGCAACCAATATGGGAGCAGCCGATCTTGCACGCATACACCTCGATTCATAGGGAAGGATGAAAAAGCGGGCCGGACGACGCGCGCCGTCCGGCCATTGGGTCTTAGCGGATCGCGGCGATCTCTTCGGCGGCGTTATCCAGCGCTGCCTGCACATCGGTTGTCTCTCCCGACGCAAGGCTGGAAATCGCGGTTTCGAGGATCAGAGCGATGCGGGGCCAGTTGTCCCCGAATTCGATACCCTCGGCCGTTGCCAGCGCGTCCGCCGCAGCCTGATGCATGCCGCCCCACCTTGCGTTGACCTCAGGGTCCGTCAGATTGGACATATGCACGGCCACCACTTCGGACAGGTCAGGATCCATCAGCACGTCGCGCTCGAGCGCGGGGTCGGTCAGCCAGCCGAGGAATTCCGTCGCCGCACCCTTGTTGTCGGACTCCTGCGTCACACCGAAAATCCAGGTGTTGGTGAATGTCGTCCGGTCCGCGCCTTCGACAGACGGAAGGGCGGTAAAACCGACCTGTTCCGGCGTCAGCGTCGATTGCTCCGGGTCTGTCAACTGAGACCGGACCCACCACCAGACGGGCAACATGGCGGAATTGCCCTGCTTGAAGCTGTTCACCGCATCCTGTTCAACAAAAACAGCCGATCCGGCGGGCACGATCTCTTCGGCCAAATAGCTGATATAGGTCTCGGTCGCGGCCACACCTGCCGCCGAGTTGAAGGCCGGGTTCCCCTCTGCGTCAAACAGATCGCCGCCATTTCCCCAGAGCAGGTTGATCCAGACCATGAGGTTCTGGCCGTTCAACTTGCCATATGGCAGGGCGATACCCGCAGCATCCGTGCTGTCCTGGATTGCTTTGGCCGCCGTGACCAAACCTTCCCACGTCGTGGGAGGCGTTACGCCAGCGGCTTCGAGCAAGTCTTTGCGGTAGAACAGCAATTGCACGTGACCACGGACAGGCAGACCGACCAACTCGCCGTTCAGCATGCCATGACGCATATGCGCGGCCGGGAAGTCGCTCAGATCCGTGCCTTGGGCTTCGATCTCGGGGCCAATGGGTTCCATCAGCATTTGCAGTGACGTCACCCACTGATCCATCACCGACACGACATCATAGTCGCCGCCTGCAACCATTTCGGTGGTCAACGCTTCTTTCATGTTCGGAAAGGGAACGTAGTCGTAAACCACATCGATGCCTGTGGCGTCCTCGAATTCCGCAAGCCGGGCCTCGTGGGCCTCGAACTGGCTGGATTTGACGGCAAGCACATTGACCGTCTGACCTTCATAGGGCCGACCTTCGGTTGCCTCCCATGCAAGCGCCTGGGCGCCATAGAGCGAAGCTGCGATCGCAATCGCACTGGTAAATCGTTTCATCAGTTCCTCCCTTGTCTGCCTTACGCTAATCGCAACGGATAAGTTTCGTCAATAATATTATTGATAATTTGGAGTGGACAAGATTTGGCAGAGTGTTACGCTTGGTTTAACACACTGTTTCCAAGAGCCCGGAGGGATCAGAGACAATGCAAGACACACTGGTTACTGACTTGGAAAATGACGTCATCTTCGGCGTCTACGCCCCCGGGAGCCGAATCGTTGAAGATCGTGTGATGGAGCGCCACGGCGCAAAACGACATGCGGTCCGGAACGCTTTTGCCGAGCTTGAAGCCCGTGGTTTACTTGTCCGTCGGCCAAATCGCGGGGTCGAGGTTGTTGATTTCACGCCGGACGAGGTCGACGCTCTTTATGATGTGCGCATCATATTGGAAACATCGGCGGCCGAACGGACGCCGTTGCCTTGTGCTCCGGATGTCATTGCCACCCTCGAAGATATCGCCCGGCGGCATGAAAACGCGGTGAAGCAGCAGGATTTCCGCGCCGTGTTCTGGCTCAATCTTGAGTTTCACGAGGTGCAGTATGCGTGCTGTGCCAATCCACGACTGGCAGATCTGATCGGCAATCACGCCCGCGCGGCGCAGCCCATTCGCGTCGTGAAATATGATGACGTCGAACATATGCGCCGTGTCGTTGCGCAACACTTTGATATTATCACGGCAATGCGCGGAACCTCCCAAGACGCTTTGGTGGCTGCCGTTCGCGCGCACTTGCCTGCTTCGGCAGAGGCCTACCGCACCTTGTACAACCGTCGTTTCGGGTCGCGCGTTCAGACAGCCTGAACGAAACCGGTATATGTATGCGCCTCACGGTTGATTTCCGCATGCCGGGTGCTTTGACCAAAGCGAGGTTCGGCTGACGTCTTTGTATGATCCTGAAGGCTGCAACTAAGTTGGCAAGGCACTTCATCCATCGGCGCAGAGGCAATCCGAATTCCAAACCAACCAAAAGATCAACTTGGACAGACGTTCTCAGCCAAAGACAGGCCGTAGCCATATATGGCGTCCCTACCCATTGGTCCCAGTTCCGTGCTGGTTTCAGCGAGGCGCGTTCTGACTTGCTCCACCGTGCGAGCACCTGCAAGCGAGGCATCTGCGGCAAGTCTGGCCGTCACGAAAGGCGTCGCGATAGAGGTCCCCGTCACGAAGCGCGTTCGGCCGTCGGATGTCACCATCACGTCCACGCCGGGGGCCGCCACATCAACATGTGGACCCCGCACGGCGTTTCTGTAGATCCGCCCGGTGGCGTCCACGGCTGTGACGGCGATGACGCCGTCAAACCCGGCAGGGTAGAGCGGCGCAACATCCGGCCCGTCATTCCCGACCGCCGCAACAAGGATCAGGCCACGTGCCACAGCCCGTGTCACCGCCAGATCCAGCAGCTTGTTATAAGGCCCGGCGAGGGCGAGGTTGACGAAGCGCACCTCCTCCTCTGCCAACCAGTTCAGCGCCCGTACCAATGCGTCCGCGCCTGCGACCAGCCCCAGCGCGTTTTGCTGGCCAAAGACGTTCGCGCCATAGATTGTGACATCCGACAAGCGGTCCGGGTTTGAAAGAACCGATGCGACGTCGGTGCCATGGGTGGCCGGCCCGGCCCGGCCTGAAAAGAACGCGCGGGTCACGATACGGGCTTCTGCGAGTGCAGGCGCGTTGATGTCGATGCCCGTGTCGATGATGCCCACCGCAGCACGTGCGCGACACCCGCCCTCGGGCCAGCGCATGAGGTCATTCGCATAGTCGAGCGACCTTTGGCCGCTTGTCTCTTGTTGCAATCGGTAGACATGGTTGACGCCAACCGTCGCAGTGGGCACTGCATCTTCCAGCGTGAAGATGGCCTGCGGCGCGGTGATCCCAGCAGGTATCCTGAAATCCAGCATGGTCAGGCCCAGTCCGCGCAGCCGCGCCTCGCGGGTCAGCTCATAGCCACCGGCGTCTGCAAACTGTCGCAAATCAGCGGCAGAACCTGCATCAGGCACCAGCGCATACACCATTTGCGCATCAAGTATGTCTGTCTCCGTGCTCCGCTGGACCGCCGTGCAACCGGCCAACAGTGCCAGCAACGCTGAAACTGCGATGACGTGGCGTATCTTCATCACGTTGAGCATATGCGCCTCCCTTGATCGCCAGAGATCCGTCTCTCGAACACCCTGCTTATTGTCCGTCGTTCGAGAGGCCAAAAAGGTTCAAAAAATTCGATGAACCCGGCGCAACGCATTATTTTTTGAACCTTACCGCAAGACTGTGCGACAAAGATGTAAGTACTGCAACGCTATGGATATCGCGACATGGAACGGGACGACGCAATCCTCGAATACCTGCAAGACCGGATGGGCCGGGACGACCGGGACCTTTTCGAGGCAGACATGGCTGAGGACGCGGCACTCGCAGCCGAGGTCGAGGTCATGCGATCGGTCCGAACGGCACTTGCCTCCGGGCCAATCCATGAAAACAAGGATGCGGTCTGGGCGCGCGTCTCGCGCAGCATTGACCAGATGCAGGAACCCGCCAATGTCAATCGCGCACCATGGGGTGCATTGTTGCGCTACGCGGCTGTGGCGGTCGTCGCTGTTTCGGCGTGGCAGGTGGCCATCGTGCCGCGCATATCCAGCGCACCGGATACATTCCGGCCGGCCAGCGAGCAGACAGCGGGCGTGGCACTACAGGTCAAGTTCACCGACGCGGCCATGTTCACCGATATCGCGGCATTGGTCTATACGTTGAACGGGACAATCATTGATGGGCCCGGCGCACTGGGTATTCTGCATCTGTCCTTTCCAGACACTGACTTGCGTGCACAGGCGATTGACGTGCTCGAACGCTCGGATCTGGTGGAATTTGTTCAATGACGGTGATGCGCGCACTCAGCGTCGCACGGCGGCTTGCAGACAGCGCATCAATGCTTGTTTGGCGTGGAAAATTCGTGTCTTGATCGTACCCACAGGCACGGCTTCGATCCGGGCAATCTCCGGATAGGTCAGATCTTCGAGAAACGCGAGCCGGATGGCCGCGCGATGGACGTCCTTCAGTCCTTCCAGGCATTTGTGCAAACGCTGACTTTCGGATGCGGCGATGGCTGCGGCTTCCGGGTCGGGTGCGGTGTCGGCGGTCTCGGGAACCTCATCGACAAAGGAGAGCCTTCCGCGTTTGCGCAGCGCATCGACAAGCTTGTTGCGCGCGATGGAAAAGAGCCAGGTCTTGACGCTGGACTGCCCGGCAAAGCGTTGCGCTGTGCGCCAGACGTCAAGCATGGTGTCGTGTACGCAATCCGACGCCAATTCGCGGTTGCCGCACTTCGCCATGGCAAAGGCGTAGACCCCGCCGTTATGGCGTTCGTAGAGCTGGTGCATCGCGGTTTTGTCGCCCGATGCGATAGCTGTAATGAGATCGGTGTCATCCATCATGTGCTTGGCGCATCGCTCCGGCGCATTTGTTCAACCAATGAGTGTCACTGGTGCGCCTCTGACACAACAGGCAAGGCGCGAAAAGGCTTTCGGCGCGGGCCGACCCGGCAACTGCCCGCCAAAAAACCCCGCCAGCTTCACAAAGCTGACGGGGCCTCACGCCGAACCGGAACTTTTTACATCATGCAATCATGAAATCATCGGCGTGAAAGTCGGAAACTTCGGCGTTGTCGAAGGTAATGACCTTGTTGTTGAGCGCGAGTTCGACACCGTCCGCGACCTGGGTCAGATTGCCCAAGAGCGCATCTGCCGTCACTGTCGGGTCGTTGGTGACGAAAAGCAGGTTGTCTGTTCCGAATTCGAAGTCGAGGATGATATCGACACCCGCATCTGCCTCGAAGAAGACAAACGTATCGGCGCCCGCTCCGCCGGTCATGGCGTCGTTGCCGGATCCGCCCCGGATCACGTTCGCCTGATCGTTGCCCACGATGATGTCGTCAAAATCAGAGCCGGTGACCTGTTCGAAGTTGGTCGCCATCGAAATTTCACCGCCAGCCGGGATATAGCCCTGTGTGGCGAAGGTGCCTGCCGCGAGATCGACATTAACCGCCGCCGCCGCGCCACTGAAATCAAGCAGATCGATGCCCGCGCCGCCATCAAGATCAAGCTTGATCACATCCGACACATTGCCTTCGATCACCGCGGTATCGTCACCACCCCCAAAATTCGTCTCCAGTGTTTCGGTGTTGCGAATGTCGAGCTGAAACAATCCTGCTTCCGTCTGATCGTTGAGTTCGATCCGCGCGAACGCGACGCCGTAGTCTGTGGTCGAGAACGACGCAACATCTTTGTTTTGCAGGTCATCATTCACCAGATCGGTGTCAAAATTGACCTGCACCAGGTCGTCACCCGAGCCACCATTCAAAAGGTCCGAACCGTCGCCATTGTTCCAGACGAGGCTGTCGTCACCGCCCCCGGCAATGACAACATCATCGCCCTTGTTGCCGACCAGAAGATCATCGCCGCCGCGGCCAAGAATTTTGTCGTCGCCGCTCCCGCCGGATATTTCATTGTCTTGCTTGTCACCCTTGATTTTGTCTTTGAAGTCGGTCCCGACAACGTTTTCAAAGTTCTCAGCTGTGGACTCGTCCAGGGCGTCTTTTTTCAGGTCGACCGAGACGCCGGCCGCGACTTGCGACAGATCAAGCGTATCCACGCCATCCCCCCCATCAAGATTTAGCGCAATGGCCTCCAGTATGGCACCTTTCAGCACGGCGGCGTCGTCTCCGGCGCCGAAATTCGTCTCCAGCACCTCTGTTTCGCGGATGTCGAGTTGAAAGAGGCCGAGTTCGCTCTGATCGTTGAGCGCGATCCGCGCAAACTGAACACCCTGATCGGTTACAGAGTATTCGGCGACATCTTTGTTTTGCAGGTCATCATTCACCAGATCGGTGTTGAAATTGACCTGGACGCTGTCATCGCCTTCGCCGCCTTGCATCAGGTCGGAGCCATCGCCATTGTTCCAGACCAACAGATCGTCGCCCCAGCCTCCAAACATGAAATCGTTGCCTTTGTTGCCGACAATGATGTCACTGCCCAATCCGCCGAACAGGTAGTCTTCTCCGTCGCCGCCTGAGACCGTGTCATGACCTGAGAAAGCAAAGATCAGGTCATTGCCGCCATTGCCATTGATGTGGTCGCTGCCAAACGATCCGAAAATCAGATCGTTATTGTCGGAGCCATCGATCTCGAGGCCGAGTTCGTTTGGGTTGAATTCGCTGAATACGGGCATTGGATACTCCAGTCACAAAATTTGAGTTGCCGCTTCTCCCGACTTTGACGCGTCGGAAAAGGCTCTGATTGGTCCCTCGCAACCAGCGAGTTACCAGTCAGTCGCGCCACCACACGCAAAGGTTCAAATTTATTTTGGAAACTGTTTTGTATGTCCGCTTCGGGTCTTGGATGCGGCATGCCCATTGCCACTGATCAAGAACAAAATCCGGCGCGTCGCCCCATGTGCTTTGCCTTGGCTGACCCGTTGCGGCGTTCGCGGGTGCGTTTGTCAATGGATGGGGTAGGGCGCGTTCCTCTCCGTCAAGCTAACGTCGTACGAAAGCTGTCGGGAAAGGGAACAACAGGGCTTGCGCGCTCACCAGGGCCGGGATTGGTCAGGTGTTCTGTCTTCTGCTTCGGCCATGGCGTCCAGCAGAAGCTGTTTCATTGCCCGTCGTTGATCGGTGTGATCGGAAGACTGATAGAGATTGTGCAACTCACCGGGGTCGTCAGCCAGATTATACAACTCGCCCGCGCGGGTGTTTCCACACGCGGGCGATCCATGCCAGATGATGAGTTTCCAGTCGCCTTGGCGCAGCATCGTCGTCATGATCAGCGGTTCAGTGTGAAAACCCGAGTAGCGGTATTCGCTCAGCGCCCAGGTCCGAAAACCCGCGTCCTCCCCAAAGACCAGCGGCAAAAGGGACTGCCCTTGCACCCCCGCACCCGGCGCGCAGCCCGAAGCGGCGAGGATCGTCGCGCTCAGGTCGATCCACTGCACCGGATTGGCAATGCGCTGCCCCGCGGGGATCTGGCCGGACCAGCGCGCGATAAGCGGCACACGACAAAGATCGTCATAAAGCTGGGGACCCTTAAGCAGCTGTTGATGGTTGCCCAGCATTTCGCCGTGATCCGACGAGAAAATGACCAGCGTGTTTTCCAGTACCCCTGCCTCTTCCAGCGCCCCAAGCATGCGCCCGACTTCATAGTCGATCAGCGCAATCATGGCCCAGTACTGTGCCCGGATCTCGTTGATTTCCGCCCCGGTATAGTCCTGAAAGCCGGGGGCCGTCCCGCTGTAGCTTTTCTCCGAACATGCGCGGTGGTCCTTTGGTTTTTCATCCAACTCGCCGGGTTTGGTGTTGGGTTCCGGGATGGCATCCGCATCAATCATATCCCGGAATTCCTGCGGTGCACCAAAGGAATGGTGTGGATCAAAAAAGCTGGCCATCAGGAAAAACGGTTTGGATTTGGCACGGTCATGGGAGATGAAGTCGATCGCCCGCTCGGCCACCCAATGGGAATAATGTGCCTCTTTCGGGACGTGGTCGATGGGTGTCCCGGTGCGCGCTCGATTGGAGTATTCCGTGTTCTCGTTGGCGCCTGTGTCGGGAAAAATGCCTTGATAGACATCGGGATGCGTTTTGCGCAGCCAACGGTGATAGTCGTTTTCCAAAGCCCGGTGATTTGGTCCATGCGCCCATTCAAACACCCTGTAGCCGTCATTCTGGCGCGGTTCCGTCCGCCACGTGTCGCATGGCGCGAGGTGCTGTTTGCCGATCATGCCACAGTCATATCCCGCATCCGCCAGCGTTCGCGTGAACATGTGCTGGCCCTTGGGCAGTGGCACCCCATTGGCATAAAGACCGTGGTTTGAAGGGTATTTCCCGGTAAAGAGCGAAGCCCGCGACGGGCTGCATAGCGGGTTCTGCACATAGCAGTTTTCGAACAGTGTCCCGCCCGCTGCCAATCTGTCCAGGTTGGGTGTTACCGCCCAGGAGGCCCCGGTGCAGCCCAGACTATCACCGCGTTGTTGGTCGGTGCAGATAAGCAGGATATTGGGGCGATCGCTCATCTTCAGAACTTCGCGATGCGTGGTTCAGTGCGGTCTTCAAGTGCGACACGGGCATCCATCATATGGTCGAGCATCTCTTCAAGCCTGTCTTGATGGGCGGGATCCGCCGCGAGGTTCTTTGCCTCTTTCGGATCGGAACTGAGGTCATACAAGCGTGTTTCCCGGGGCTCGCCATGGGTCAAAACCAGCTTCCAGTGCTTTGTGTTGAGCGCCGTTTGATGCGGGTGCCCGGGGTGGCGTAAACGGCTGAGTGCCCAACCGCGCGGCGTTACTGAGGTGAGGCACTGGCCTTGGAGCCGTTGGGGCCGTCGCACCTGGGCGAGATCACACAGTGTCGGTACAACGTCCATGGTCGACACAAGGCCCCCTATGCTTTGTTGTGCAAGATGTGGGGCACACAGCAGCAAAGGGACGTGGATCGCCGCATTGTTCAAGGGTTGCGCCGCAACGCTGCCGACGCAACCACGCCCTGCCGTCACGACGATCACCGTGTTCTGCGGCACTCCCGACAAGACCGTGGCTAGGGCCGCATCGGCTTGCCGCAGGGCTTTTGGGTCCAATGCCTCAACAAGGGCGGGGCCACCGCCCATGCTGTGCCCTACAACAAACCCCGCCACGCCGAAAAACGGCCCGCCCAGTTCAACACGGCCGCAGACTTTTGTGCCCACCCACGCATTAAAGCTCAGATGATCCGGCACGTTGGCCATCGCCTCATGGTGTGCCTGCGGGATTTCGGTGTCATCCGGGTCCGCCTGTCGCGGGAACACCTCGGTATAAATCGAAGGGGCGGTATGCTCCAGCCAGCTTAGGTAAGCGTTCTGCCGGGACCGATGAAGCGGGCCATGTGCCCAGTCAAAGTGATGATATTCGTTAGGCCGCGCATGTTCTGTCGTCCAGTTCGACACACCGGCCAGATGCCTGCGTCCGACCAGCCAGCTGTCGTATCCGTTCTGGGCGAAAACTTCGGGCAGTGGCGTTTCACGTCCCGGCAACGCGACGCCATCTGTCCAAAGATTGTGGGCCGCGACGTCAAGCCCGGTGAATAGGCTTGCCCGCGCCGGGCTGCTTTCGGGGGAGCAGGTGAAGGCTTGTGAGAAATGCAGGCTGTTGCTTTGCAGTGCACGCAGTGTCGGCAGAACGTCGATGTGCTCTTGCAAAGCCGTTTCACCAAGGCTGTCAAACACCACCATGAGGATGTTGGGGCGGGCGGGCGGGGTCACGGCGCATCCCAAACGATGCGAAAGCCCTGATGTGGCGTCGCACTGTCGGGGGAATTGCCGCTGCGCGCGGCGATACGGTACCGATAGCAATAACTGCGATGGCACAGATAGGACCCGCCCTTGAGCAACCTGAATCCGCGCATGCCCGCCATCTTGCGCTCCACGCTCTTTTTCAGCGATTTGACGCGGTACCGGTCCGCAGTCCATTCCCAGACATTGCCAACCATGTTGTAGAGCCCGTAGCCGTTCGGGGCAAACGAATGCGCCGGGGCGGTATGTGCGAACCCGTCTGCGCCGGTATTTTTCGCAGGAAAAGATCCTTGCCAGATGTTGCATGGCATATGGGTTTCGTCATCAGGCTCCGCATCGCCCCATGGATACCGCACATCACCCAAGCCGCCGCGCGCGGCATGTTCCCATTCCGCCTCGGACGGCAGCCGACCGCCGCACCAGCGCGCAAACGCAACCGCGTCATTCCATGAGACCTGCACAACAGGATGATCGGGCGCGGGCTGCACAGTCCCCGGTCCATGCGGTGCCAGCCAAGTCGCGCCATCGACCCTGCGCCACCATTCCGTGCCCAAAACCGCTTGCGTTTCGCGCACATCCGATGGGACGTCCGAGAAAAAGACAAAGGACCAGCCGATACGCTCGGCCTCGGTGACATAGTCCGTGGCTGCCACAAATTCGGCGAATTCCGCGTTCGTCACGGTGTTCGGAGCCATGCGAAAGGGTCTCAGCTTTTTGCGGCGCAAAGGCCCTTCGCCATCATCGGCAATCAGTGGCGCGCTGGTACCGAGCAACGCCGTACCGCCGGGAATGTCAATTTTCACCATGGGATTTGCTGGCTTGCTCTTGAAAAGCAGGACCTCGGATGGCGCGTTCGTTTTGGTCTCTCTTGCGGGACTGCAACAGCCCTTTTGTCCTGCGTCCATATTCTGCCGCCTTACTTGATCCGTAAGCCTGTCTTATCAAATCTATGCAAGTTCTCCATATCCGGCGTCAGAAAAACGGTGTCCCCCGCCGCAAGCCGCAGCTTGCCCGGCGCGCGGACGGTCATCGTGTCGACGACACCCGCGACGTCAACGCGGATGAACGTATCGCTGCCCAGATGCTCCGATATGCCAACGATGCCTTTCCAGTCGCCACTCCCCGAGGAAATTGTCAGATGCTCCGGTCGAATTCCGATTGAGGTGGCCTGTCTTTCCTCCGCATGCGCACCAGTGATGATGTTCATCTTGGGCGATCCGATAAACTCGGCGACAAACCGGTTGCGGGGGTTGTCATAAAGGTCGAGCGGGCTGCCAACCTGTTCGATGACACCGGCGTTCAAAACGACAATCTTGTCGGCCATCGTCATCGCCTCGACCTGGTCGTGGGTGACATAGATCATCGTGGTCTCGAGACGTTTGTGTAATTCGCTGATCTCAAGTCGCATGCCCATACGCAAAGCTGCATCGAGATTTGAAAGCGGCTCGTCGAACAGAAAGGCAGAGGGTTCACGCACGATGGCGCGCCCAATGGCCACGCGTTGACGTTGCCCGCCCGACAGTTGCTTGGGCCGCCGGTCCAGATAGTCCGTAAGGTTTAGCACGTCGGCCGCATTGTCGATCCGGCGGGCCTGTTCATCGCGGGTGAGGCCCGCCATACGCAGCGGAAAGGCGATGTTCTGGGCAACTGTCAAATGCGGATAAAGTGCATAGGACTGGAACACCATCGCCAACCCGCGCTTGCCCGGCGACTGATCGGTGGCATCAGCCCCGTCAATTTCGATCACACCACCCGTGACATCTTCCAATCCGGCGATCAGGCGCAGTAACGTCGATTTTCCGCAACCCGACGGACCAACGAAAACCACGAATTCGCCTTCGTTGATTTCAAGGTCCAGCGGTGGAATGACCGTGACCTTGCCAAAGTCCTTTTGAACGCCTTTGAGCTGAATACGTCCCATTTACCGGGTTCCTTCCCTGTGCTGGCCGCGGGCGATGTGCAAGGGCGGGGACATCATCGCAAGTGCGCCGCGCACGCAAGCCTGCACGAACCCTTGTGTTTTCAGTCCACTCTCGGAGCGCCATTTGAGGATGTCGGTGATCATACGCGCCTTTGTTACGGCATGGGCGGGATCATCCCACAGGTTGATCTGCTCGCTCGGGTCGGTGGCGAGGTCAAACAGTTGCCCTGCCTCGCTGTCGACGAAATGCACCAGCTTCATTCGGCCATCGAGCAGCATCGTCATCAGCCGTGTCCCGGTCAGTAACGCGTCGTTGGAATGCTCGGCAAAAACCTGACTGCGGACCGGATCCGGTCCGTCGTCAAGATAGGGGCAAAGCGTCTGCGCCTCCATCCAGTCCGGCACGGGAACACCCGCCCAGTCCAGAATGGTCGGCCCCAGATCGAACAGCGCCACATTGTCGGAAACCCGTTTGCCGGCAGGAACGCCCGGACCTGCAACAATGGCGGGCACGTGCACGGTGGATTGATACATGTTCCATTTCTGCGAATGGCCGTGATCACCAAGGGCGTCGCCATGATCGGAGGTGAAGACGATCATCGTGTTCTCCAGATCGCCACGGGCCTCCAGCGCGTCGATGATCTCGCCCACCTGAGCATCGATCATGGTGACGTTTGCATAATAATGCGCGCGTTGCCTGCGTGATTGTTCCGGTGTCGGCGCAGGCAGGTGCACCACGCCGTCCGCATCATCACGCAACATGAACTCGCGCAAGCCTTGCAGGGGCTCCGGCTGGGCTTCGGGGTCAGGTGGGATCACCTCGGGCAGATCCCTCCCGTCATACAAGTCAAGATAGGGCTGCGTCGGATCATATGGCGGGTGCGGTCCGGGCAGTCCGATTTGCAGGAAGTAAGGACCATCGCCGGTGTAGCGGTCCAGCCACCATTTGGCCATTTGTCCGGTGAACACATCCGGGTGGAGTTTTTCGTCGTGCTCCCAGACCCAGGCCCCCAATTGATCACCGTAATCGTTCTTGCGCCGCTGGGTCACGCGCGAGGGTTTTTCCTGACCACTCAGGAAATATGCCTTGTCCCAATTGTCCAGATAGAATGGCAGGTTCGGGTGGTCGCGATCCTTGTTTTCGGTGACATGGCGTTCATGAAAGCCAAAGGCACCTTCGATGGGCATCGTGTGCATCTTGCCGACATTCACGGTGCGATAGCCTGCTTCGGCCAGATCCTTGACCCAGCAATATTGCCAGGGCTCGTCGTTGCGAAAGACACCGTTGGTATGCGGGTACGTGCCCGTGAAAAGTGACGCCCGCGAGGGCGCACAAGAGGGCGATGTGATGTACATGTTCTCAAACGCCGTGCCGCGCTGCGCCAAGCGGTCGAGATTGGGCGTTAACATGTGATCCGCCCCGAGCGCCGCGATGGTGTCATAGCGCTGCTGATCGGTAATGATGAAAACGATATTTGGGCGTTTGGTCATGGGCTACCCTTTCACCGCGCCAGAGAGCGATTGAACGATATATCGGTTGGCAATCGCCATCAGCGGCAGGATCGGCAAGGTCAGCGCGATGCTGGCCACGGCGATCGAGGCCCAGTCGACGCTGTCATAAGATATAAAGTTCATCACCGCGACAGGGGCCGTGGCCGTGCCTGAGCGGGTGATGATCAGCGCATAGAAAAAGTCGTTCCACGCCACAAGGAAGGCAAGGATTGCCGCCGCGACAGCACCGGGGCGCGCGGCAGGAAGCGCAATCAACAGAAAAGCCTGCATCAGGTTTGCATCGTCCATGATCGCCGCCTCGATCAACTCATCGGGGACCTGGGCGAAGGAGTTCCACATTGACCATGTCACCAGCGGCAGGGTCAGCGTCATATAGGCGAAAACGAGGCCCATATAGGTGTCGATCAACCCCGCGTTTACATAGAGCAGGAAAAGCGGGATCACGAAGCCCACCGGCGGAGCCATCCGCAGCAACAGCAGCACCCAGGACGCGACGAATTTGCCCGACAGCCGCGCCTTGGCCAGAGCGAAGCCTGCAGGCACACCCACGATCATGGCAAAGGCCGTCGAAAGGCCCGCAGTAATGAAAGAGTTCATCAGCGCGCTTGGGAAGTTTGAGCGGGTGATCTTGAAGAAATTGTCCAGCGTCAACGCCAACGGGCTTTCCCAGATCGGTTGGAAAATGGCCATGGGTGCCCGAAATGACAAGATCAGCACCCACAGGGTTGGCACAGCGGCGAAGGCCAACAGCACCAGCATCAAGGTCAGGCCAATGCCGCGTTTCACCCGGAACTCTGGGCTGTTGTCGATCATGTCGTCACCCGTTGATTAAGCTTGGCCACGTAGTAGCTGATCAAGGCCGCCATCAGGAACAGCATCACCGCGATTGCCGCGCCGTAAGCCACGTTGGAGTTTTGAAAAGTCTGCACATAGGCATAGAAGTTCGTGGCCTGCGTTGACCGACCCGGCCCGCCCTTGGTCATCACAAAGATCATGGGAAAATGTTTCAACGAGTCGATGAAGCGGAACAGTGTGACCATCAGCAGGGCCGGGGCGAGCAGCGGAAGAGTGATGTATATAAAGGTCTTGACCCGCGTCGCCCCGTCGATCGCGGCGGCTTCCTCCAGATCGGGGGAAATGCCTTGCAATGCGGCCATGATGATCAGCATCGCAAAGGGAAAATTCGTCCATGTGTCGGCGATCACGATTGCCGTGATCGCGCCCCATTGGCTGGTCAGGAATGCCGGCACGGTGATCCCGAACAGATCAAAGAAGGCGTTGATGGGCGACAGTGTCGGGGTGAACAGCGACAGCCAGATGAGCGCCACGGCCACATGAGGGACGGCATAGGGCAGCAGGAACAAAATGCGCCCGACCCGCCATTTGCCCGTGATCTTTTGCAACCCGACCGCGACAGCACTGCCGATCAGAACCTGCAACGCCACGCCAAAGAAAGACAGCGCGGCCATCACATAGATCGAGTTCATCAGCCGCTTGTCCGACAGCATCTTGGCGAAGTTCTGGAAGCCAAAATCCCAGTTCGTGCCACGGATCAGATGGTAGTCGCTGAAGGCCAGCCCGAACATGCCCGCAAGCGGGACGATGGCGAATATGCCCACGGCCAGGATGGCGGGCACCATCATCAGGCGGTAGCCGCGTTGCAGCTCATATGTGGCACCCCTGCGGGGCGTTGCATGCGATGTCATGACGATCCTCGATCAATGGTCCCGACGGGCAGCAGCCCGCCGGGTGCGTTCAGCTGTGCCGTCTACAGGCCGAGGATGTCGCGCATATCCGCATCTGCCTGTTCCAGCGCCTCTTCGGGCGTCATCAGCCCGTTGATCGCTGCATTCACGCTTTCACCGATTGCCTGACCCAAGGCGGGCCATTCGGGGATCAACGGACGGTAATGGCCTATGGCCAAGTCCAAGGCCGCGACCCGCATCGTCAGAAAATCCGGGTGGATTGCAGCATATTTCGCGATCACTTCGGGGTTTTGAGCGACGGAGGCGGTGGTGAAATCCGGAAAGGATTCAGACATGGCAATCTTGGCCACGGTCTCTGAGCTCACAGCCCATTCAATGAACCTGGCGGAGGCTTCCGGGTTCGGAGCACTGGCCGGAATACCCATGCCGTGCACGCCGATTGCAGGGGACCGTCCCGCAGGACCACCCGGTGGCAAGGCGATACCGGTGACGTCAGCAAATTGACTTTTCGCCGGATCGACGAGCTGGCTGATGATCCCGGTGCCCTCGACCGTAAAGGCGACCTGACCGTTTTCCGCCGCTGCCTTGACTTCGGCGAAGTTGAAGTTGCCGGCGCCTGCCGGACCATAATCATTGATCAGTTTGACATAGACATTCAACGCTTCAAGGTTCTCGGGCGAATTGATCGCAGGGGTCAGATCGCCACCCTCGTAGTCGGCAAAGAACGTCCCGCCATAGGCGCGCATGACCATCGGAAAGATGAACATGTTGAAGCCCTGACCGGGCACCGCACGCAGTGCAATCGCGGCCTGATCATCGGTCGTGATCTTGGCCGCTACGTCCAGCATCTCTGCCCAGGTCTGCGGTACTTCGGCGCCTGCGGCTTCCAGAAGATCCTCGCGGTAGCTCATCAGGCCAACACCCGCGAAAAAGGGCAGGGCCCATTGATCGCCATTGACGTCATAAGCGCCAAGCGGGCCTGCCAGAATGTCGGATGTGGTTTCTTCGGAAACCAGATCGGTCATCGGCTGCAACCAGCCCGCCTGGATCCAGCGCTGCACCTGAATGACAGGGGTATGAACGACATCGATGTCGCCGGTGCCACCGGTAAACGACAGCGTGATGCGGCTCTCGAAAACGTCTTGACCAACCACGTCGATATTTGCCTTGATGCCGGTTTCGGCTTCAAAATCATCGGCAAGTTTCGCCAGACCGACGGTATAGGGCATTCCGAACATCAGCACGTTGATTTCTTCTGCCTGCGCCGCCGTTGGCGCGACGGGTGCCGCAAGTGCAAAACTGCTGACAAGGGCCGCTGTAAATAAGTGTTTCATAAGTTCCTCCCGGTTGATTGAGCCCGCCGCGCTTATCCTCCGCGCAGCGGCATGGCGTGATATTTCGGCTGCAAACGGGCAGCCGCAGTTTCTTGGTAAACAAGCTCTGAAAGCTCTTGGCGCGCCTTGAGCAGCGCGTCTTGATATTCATTGATCGGCGCACATACCCTTTCGGCGGGTTCGGCCAGGGCCAGAAGATGCAGAAACTTGCCATCAGGATCCTGGATCACGGTCGCGAAACGCCGGATGCCGACATGGTTGCCCTGCAAGTCGGCCGCAAACACGTCCTTGCGCCGATCAGCAAGCAATGTCCTGACGCGCGCAGCAGACAGGGGCGTCCCGGTTCCCCCGCGTGCGCGCAGGGTTTCGAAAAAGCCATCGGTGAAGAAGCGCGCCTCGACCTCGTCCCAATCGAAACGGCTGAGATAAAGCTGTGACAGCACATCAAGCTCATAAAGCGAACGGCGAAAGCCCACGCTTGCCCGGATCACAACATTGGGGTCTGGATAGTCTGTTTTGGAATGCCAGAGCAACTCGTGCCCCGCGACAACAACCACTTCGGCAGAGACGTTCAGACGTTTGGACAAGGACCGCATCGTCTCGTCCAGCTTGGCGAGATAGATTTCGGACATGGGCACGTTTCGGTCCAGTCTGAAGTTGCGAACAACGTATTTTTCGCTGGTCCGAAACAGATATCCCCAATCCGACAGGGAACGGATGATGCGGTTGAGGGTCGCGGGCGGCAAACCACAATCTCGCGCAATATCCACCTGCTTCAGCGGCCCGGGACCAGCTGCCATGATATACTCCAAGACCTGCAAAGTTCGTTCTGTCGGATTCATTCAAGTATTTCATATTAGGAATCACTAATTCCATATATGGAATCATTGATCGAGACTGCGGTGTTTGCTCTGACCTGTCAATTTTAATTTGCGAGACCGAAAGTGTTCACGTCTGAAACGCAGATCATGTCGAAAGAAAGCGGACCTGGATGTGGATGGAATCAATGCCTGTGAAGACCGATGCGCTTTCCGCGTCGCGGGCGTTTTCGAGTTTGTCAAAGCCCTGTGGGCCAGCGCCGTCCACGGCATGAGGCGAAAAACCCAGACCAACCCGCATCTTGCATCACGTGCCCACGGGCATTCAGGCATTCGGGTTGGCACGCGCACCTTTATCACTTGAAACGTCGCAAACCCCACCCACGAAGCATGATCGTTGTTCAGTGCGAGGCCGCCAAGGCCTCCGGCACGGATAGCGCTGCGCCGATAAGAAAGCTCAATGAACCAATCAGCGTGAAGCCTGTGGAAAGAGCAATGATCATAACCGATGGTCCAGTCGGTGGCACAAAAGCAAAGATGGCCGAAATCATGAATGCCACGCAACCGACAAAGTTGATCATGACGATCCACCAGGCAAGCGATCGTGGTTGCCACGACCACCAGTTGTGGGAGGTTTCGACCAAAGCCAGATACCCCGAAATCAAAAAAAGCACGGACCCCAAAAGGTCCGGCGCCCAGATCAAACCATCTTGGCGCATCCATCTGCCAACGCCGAGCCAGGCGTCAAAGGTGTTGATATTGAAAAGCAGCGTTCCGGCGAACTGGGTAATGCTGGCAATCCATCCGGGGTCGTCAGGCCGCCAGCCGATCAACACCCGCGAACGGGACGGCGTGGTGATTCTGCTGAGCGGTGGCGCATTTGCAGATTGAATGAGCTGGAGGTACGCGCCAGACGTGAACAGGACAGACCCAATAAGAAAAACAAGATTGATCTGTGTCTGCGTCAATGACACCCCTTGCGCCAGAGATGGGGTAAGTGATACCGCAGCCCCAAATGAGAACAGCAGCGCGCCGATTGCGAAACCGAAGGCGATCAGCAAATTGAAGGTCAGCGACTGAAAAACAGTTTTCGGCACAAATCTGGTGCCAAGACCCTTTCGATGGTCGCGGGCCTTCCAGATCCTGGGCCCACGCTCCGATGAAAAATGGCGCAGAGTCACAAAAGGGCCCGCGCCTTGGGCGCGGATCAGCGCCTCTTTCGGAGCTTTATCCTGCATGGATGTCGATGTGGTGACCGGCCCCTTAATGGTGAAATCCTGATGCATCATCGTTTGCGAGGGGTATTTTCGTCGGGTTTTTATCCATGTGGGCAAGCGCATCGCGCATGTGGTCAGGCAAGAGAGAAGCGAGGTCGCGGCTTACGCCGTTGCGGACCAAAATACGCTGGATTGCCGTTTCCTGCTGATTTGCGGGCAAGGTGTATGCCGGAACCTCCCTGCCACGCGCTCTCAAACGCTTTGCCAGATCAAACAGTGAAAACCTCTGATCCATTTCGGTCTGCATTGTCCAGCACACGCAGGGAATACCTTTGTCTGAAGCACCGCCATACAGGATATTGAAGGGACCAATTTTGGCGATTTCTTCCGTCAGAAATTGCGCGGTTTCGTCACAGGCAGTGTGGTCATCAGCATAGCCACTGCGCCTCAACCGCAGGAAGTTGTAATATTGGCAGACGATCTGCCCGCCCGGTCGTGAAAAATTCAGTGCGTTGTCGCGCATATTGCCGCCGAGATAATTGACGTAGAAGACCATTCCATCGCGAAGATCGGCTGCGCTGCGCCAGATGACCCAGCCAACGCCCAGCGGGGCCAGACCGATTTTATGACCGGAAGTGTTGATCGAGCGGGCTCGTGGCAGGCGAAAACCCCGTTCCAGATCCGGCGGGCAGAACGGAGCACGAAACCAACCACGGGCACCATCGACATGGATCGGGATGTCGAGACCTTTGTCTACTTGAAACGTATCAAGCGCATCGGACATAGCTTTGAACGGTTCGTACTCGCCGGTAAACGTCACGCCCAATGTGGGCACAACGCCGATCGTGTTTTCATCGCAACGGGCGATGACCTCTTCGGGGGTCATCAAGAGGCGACCATCTTCCATCGGAATTTCGCGATGCTCGATGTCCCAGTAGCGGGTAAAATTATGCCAGCAGTTCTGCACAGGCCCGTTGATTATATTGGGTTTTCCAGTGGGCTTTTCGGCTGCATGTTGCCGCGCCTCCCAGCGCCGTTTCATCGCCAGACCGGCCAGCTTTCGCACGGAGCGCGCCTTGATCTCCGCTGTTTGAGGATACTCAACCTTGTCGACCATTTTCTTGTCAATGCAGTCATCCATCAGGCGATACAGTTTTGGTTCGTCAAAAGTCTGGCAGAAAGTTGCGACATTCTGGCGGGTATTCCTATCACGCATCAGTTCATCACCGACAGTAGCCTAAGCATGACGCGGGTCGCGCCCTTCGATGGAAAAATCGGTCTTTGGCAACGAAAACGACATATCCCGCGCCCCGTAGATTTCCGAACCAGTGTCCTCGCGCGACGGCTTTTGCATTGCTATATCTTCCAATATGACGAGTTGTTCCGACACGTAAGGGCGGTTTCTTTGAATTAAGGTGCCACAGAAGTACCGAAGTTAATACGCACGTTCGCACGGACGGGAATTTTCTTGCAAAATCATACAGCCCAGCAAGCGCAGGAGACGTCTGTCGTGGACGGCAACAAACGGTACAACAGTGATGCAGGTGGTGCGCAGTGTCGGTCGGACGAAGGAATTGCGCCCAAAGAGCAAGTTTAGTCAACGGCTTCAGCAGCTGTTTCAGTTTATTCCGGTTCCGTTCACTAACCGCATTGGCCGAGCCGGAGAGATGCCTCACGACCTTGATCAAGGATCATATGCAACTGGCCGTAACGCTTTTCTGACGCGTCATCCCAATGTTGTTCGCCAACGGCCAAGGCTCCGCGTACCAACAGATCTTGTAAATTCCTATTGTCTGATGGATACATCCGACGCGCAGGGTTGGATGTATCGATTTGCGCATTGTCAAGAGACGGTTACGATCAAGTTGCCCAAGCCTTCAATGGACAACTCCATGGTATCGCCCTTGGAGACGGGGCCCACGCCCGAAGGTGTTCCCGACAAGATGACATCGCCCGGCGCCAATTCGAAATATTCCGACAGGTAGGAAATCATTTCCGGCACCTTCCAGATCATCTGGTTCAGGTCGCCTTCTTGACGGATTTCGCCGTTGACCTTCAGCTCAACCCGACCTGCGTCGGGGTGCCCGATCTCGGACGCCGGAAGCAGCGGCCCGCAGGGCGCGGATTGTTCAAAAGCCTTGCCGATCTCCCACGGACGTCCCGCCTTTTTCGCAATTCCCTGAAGATCGCGGCGCGTCATGTCCAGCGAAAGACCGTACCCGAAAACATGATCCAAAGCCTTTTCGACCGGGATGTTCGTCCCGCCGGTTTTCAGCGCCACAAGCATCTCTGCCTCGTGATGCACGTCCGATGTGTGGGGCGGGTAAGGGAAGGTCCCTGAGGTGTCGAGATTGTTGGGGTTCTTCTGAAAAAAGAACGGGTCTTCACGGTCCGGATCATGACCCATTTCAATCGCATGCGCTGCATAATTCCGCCCGATGCAGTAGACGCGACGCACCGGAAATAACGTATCCTGCCCCGCCACGGGAAGAGTCACCACTGGCGGTGTTTCGATTGCGAATTGGGTCATGTTTGCTCCGGTTTCTTCATAAAATGTATCAGGGGCTTAGCCCACCATCGATTGCAAATCAATCGCAACCATTGGAATCCTTCAAAAGAAAAACATTGATTGATCGACCAATTTGCGCGTATTACTGGCCCTCTATCCGTTTTGTGACGGAAATTGGTATACCAATAAAGGGTCCAGTTCATGCTGATGAATGCTGTATCTGTCGATGCGGATGACGTTGTCGCCAAGCTGCGCTCTTTCATCGAGGACGGCGGGTACAAGCCCGGCGACCGCCTTGACTCCGAACGTGAACTGATCGTGCGACTTGACGTGACGCGGGCTCGGCTGCGCAAGGCGCTCGACACGCTCGAACATGAGGGGGCCATTTGGCGTCACGTCGGCAAAGGAACGTTTATCGCATCACCGCGCGTGATGTCCGGGCCCGGCAATCTGGCAATTCTCAGCCAGCAAGTTACACCCGTGCAGCTCATGCGCGCGCGCCTGTCGCTTGAGCCGGAGATCGCCCGCGAAGCTGCGCTGAATGCGTCGCAAGAGGCCGTTCGCCAGCTACGCGAAAGCCGTGACCGGGCCATGAGCGCCACGACCTGGGACGCGTACGAGGCGCAGGATGACAACTTCCACAGAGCACTTGCCGAGGCCACGGAAAATGTTCTTTTACTATCGCTTTTCGACCACCTGAACGCGGTGCGCCGCGCGGTTGCCTGGAATACGGTTATGCGCAGCTCGACGAGCCCCGCGCGCACACATTCTAGCTTTGCAGAACACGATGCCATCGTGGCAGCGGTTGAGGGACGAAATCCGACGGAGGCCCACGCTGCAATGCGGACGCATCTCGGGTCCGTCGCCGCCCGTTTGTTTGGAGAGACCTGACCCAGCGTCGAACAGATATTGGGAGAACAAAAAACTGCACGCAATATCATAGGAAACTTTTCTCGGGGAGGAGGATATGTTTAATTTCAATGCTTTCGCAGAAAATACGCTGATCGGATCAGACTGTCTGTTGGCGATGTCACCAGTTGTACAACCGATGAAATGCTCCTCCCAAGGTGTGTCGTGCGGGTGTCGCATTTGGAACTGACACTCGCCACTTGGGATCATGACCGCGTGATGGCGCTGCATGATGAACGTGTGACCGTGCCCGGCATCACGTTGCAAAGTCACATCCACCCCACCTCCAAACTGTTTCCTTGGGCGGTGCAGGACGCGCGCTTTGATATCACTGAAATGTCGGTCTCTAGCTATGTGCTGCAACTTTCACGGGGCGGATCGGACTACACCGCGATTCCCGCCTTTGTGAGCAGGGCGTTTCGTCACAACGGCTTTTTCGCCCGGGCCGGATCGGGCATCAAAACACCCGCCGACTTTGCCGGTCGCCGGATCGGCGTCCCCGAATACCAGATGACTGCCGCCTTGTGGATGCGCGGCATCCTCGCAGACGAATATGGCGTAAAATGCGATGACATACTCTGGCGTACGGGCGCACTGGACGAAGGCGTGCGCCGCGAACGGCTGGAACTGGCATTGCCGGACGGCATGGTGGTCGAACCGATCTCCGAAGGCGACACGCTTCAGGATATGCTGCTGCGAGGTGAAATTGACGGATTGCTTGCGCCAAAACCTCCAAAAGCGTTTCTTGAGGGCAGCCCGGATCTCGTGCGCCTGTTTCCCGACTTCGAAGCGGCGGAACAAGCCTATCATCGAAAAACGGGGTTCTTTCCGATCATGCATTTGATTGGCATCCGCAAGTCCGTCGCGGATGCCAATCCCGATTTGCCACGCAAACTGTACGACGCGTTCGTCGAAGCCCGCGATCTTGCGATGGCGCGGTTGCGGTCGGTGTGGCTGGGGAATGCAAACCGGATGACGCTTCCCTGGCTCAACGCCGCGATGGAACGTACGCGCGACAGCATGGGACCGGACTACTGGAGCTATGGCTGCACCGCCAACATGGCCGAGATGGATGCGATCTGCCGCTATTCGCTGACCCAGCACCTGTCTGCGGCCACGGTTAACCCGAAAGATCTGTTTCATCCATCGGTACTGGATACCTGAGATGATAGAGATGTGGCATGCAGGACTGGGATGGCCGACCGCAGCGACGCTGCTGGCGTTCAGCTTTGCCAGTTCGTTTATCACGATCGCCTTCGGTATAGGCGGTGGCGCTGTCATGCTTGCGGTGTTGGCGACATTGCTGCCTGCGGCGGCAATCATTCCGGTTCATGGCATGGTGCAACTTGGCTCCAATGCCGGGCGGGCCGCCATCATGACGCGGTACATGCGGCTGGATCTGCTGGCGCCCTTTGCCATCGGTGCGTTGATCGGCATTCTGATCGGCGGGTCGCTCGTTGTACAGCTCGATGCGGGTTGGATTCAGATGGGTGTCGGGCTTTTCATCCTTTGGTCCGTCCTCTCCAAACCACCTTCGTTTCTGCGCCGCTCCGGGATGATCACCGGCGTTTTTTCAAGCTTTCTGACGATGTTCTTTGGCGGGACCGGCCCGTTTGTTGCCACATACGTGCGGGCGCAGGATCTGGAGCGGCACGCCCATGTCGCGACCCACGCAATGTTCATGACGCTGCAACATCTGCTCAAGACGGTGGCCTTCGGTATCCTCGGCTTCGCATTCAGCGTCTGGGCCTGGCTGATCATCCTTCTGATTGCGGCCGGTGTTCTTGGGACGCTGGCCGGGCGGGTCATGCTGTCACGCATTGACGACCGGCGGTTTCGGATCGTGCTCAACGTCATTCTCGCACTTCTGGCAACGCGGCTGATCTATGCCGGTGCCACGGATATCTATCTTGCCAACGCCGCATCGGCGCAGACAGGAGGAGGAAACTAATCCACGGGGCAGGTGCGCGACCCCCTTGGAAAACCAAAAAAGCGCTTGCGAATTTCAATATGAAAATGGGAGGAAACCATGTCTATGAAACCGATCATCACCCGCCGTACCCTGCTCGGAACAGGGGCGGCCGCAGCTGCCATGACGCTCGCGACACCCGGACTGGTGCGGGCCAACACATTCCCGGACCGCAACATCGACGTTTATGTCCCGACCTCAGAGGGCGGTGGTGCGGATCGCAACTTCCGCGCCTTTTCCAGTGTCTGGAAGGAAAAACTCGGCGCCGATTTCGAACCCGGCTTCTATCCCGGGGCGTCGGGCCGCGTAGGCTACGAGATCTACATGGGCCGCGCCGAACCGGATTGCTACAATCTGATCTTTGGCAACATGGGTCCGGAAGTGTTGAATTGGGCCATGCAGGAACCCGGCTTTGACGTCGACGATTATTTCTATTTCGGTCAGGTCGACAAAGACCCATGCTGTCTGTTCGTCGGCGCCGAAAGCCCGTTGCAGACAATGGATGACATTGTCGCCGCCGCCAAGACACGCCGCCTGAACGTTGGCACCAGCCGCATGGCACACCCCGCCTCGATCGGTCTGCTGTCGCTTGGCGAAGAATTGGGGATCGATTTCAACCTCATCCCACTTCAGGGCGGAAAAGGCACCGTTGCAGGTGCCGTGACCGGCGAGGTCGACTTCTCGGTGCTGACATCCGGTTCCGTGATCGCGGCGGGCGAAAGCGTCAAGACGCTTCTGGTGTTTGGCAATAACGTCGTCGGCGATCGTTTGAACGATGCGCCCAGCATCAACGACGCCTACGGCATGGACCTGCCCGAAATGCTGTCGGCGCGCGCCTTTGGCATCCACAAGAAAGCGGCAGATGACTTTCCGGATCGTTTCGACATCCTGACCACCACCTTCAAGGACACCTTTGACGATCCCCGTTTGATGGAGGCCTACATCGCCTCCAAGGGCACACCGGAGTACCTCAGCTATGCGGGTGTCGAGGAATGCGCGGCCTTCAAGCAATCGATGCTGGAACTTGGTGCACGCTACAAGTCGCTTCTCAGCGGCGCCTGAAGCCAAGCGGACCGGCGGCAAATTCGCCGCCGGTCCATGATCCCATAAGATCGCAAGTAGGACAGCATACCCATGGCTTCGGACCAGAATAATCAGCCCCGCCAAATCGGAGGGGAACTTGTCATCCCCATCATCGCGGTGGTCTTTACGTTATATTTCTTCTCGACGATTTGGAATTCGCCCTGGACTGCGCAGGTCAGTGCGTTCCTTGTGGGCGGCGTGCTGCTTTTGGTGTGCGCGATCTTCTTCGTGCGTTGCGTGATGTTGCTGCGGCGGGGCGAGGGCACGCTTGGGTTCGCCAATCTTGTCACGATGGAAGATATCCGCACCGGGCGCGTCGGATTGTTGTTCACGACGATCGCCTATGTCGTGCTCATCGACCGGCTCGGCTTCACGCTGACGACCTTTCTGTTCTTGACCTCGAGCATGTTGATTTTGGCCAAAGGACGTAATCCGGCGTTCATCGCGCTGATTTCCGGGGTCATGGCGCTGACGGGCTGGGCCGTGTTCATCTGGGCGTTTGACACACGGTTCCCGCATGGCCTGTTCGAAACGGCGATGAAGGCGGTGTTGACCGATGGATAGTAGCACAGCCGCCATTCTGAACGAGGTCTTCTTTGACACCATCGGTTATTGGTATGTCATCCTGCCCACAATCTTTCTGGGCCTGATCGTCGGCGGAATCCCCGGATTTTCGGCCGCCAATACCATCATCATCCTAATGCCTTTAACGCTGGCGATGGACCTTCAAACCGGCCTGATCTTCATGATCTCGCTCTATTGCTCATCCCGGATGGGGGCGGGCATTCCCGCTATTCTGGTCAACATTCCGGGCACTGCGGGCGCGGCGGCCACGCCGCTTGACGGCTATCCCATGGCCAAGCAGGGCAAAGGACAGCAAGCACTGGCGATCTCCTTCGTCGCATCCTGCATCGGCGGGTTGCTGACGACGTTGATCGCATTGGCGACGATGCCATTGCTCGCACGGGTCGGGTTTTACATGCACTCGGTCGAGATGATCGTGGTGATGCTGTTTGGCATTTCGCTGATCGCGTCAATCGCCGCACAGGATATGGTCAAGGGACTGATCGCGGGCTTTCTGGGTCTTATGATCGGCTCCATCGGAACGGACGTCGTCTATGCCACGCCGCGCGGCACGTTCGGGTTCCTCGAACTGTATGACGGGGTGCCCCTGATCCCCGCGCTGGTCGGGCTGTTTGCGGTGTCTGAAGCGTTAATAATCATTGAAAAACGCATCATCATCAATCACGAGGCCGAGATCAAAAAAGCCAGTTGGCACGATACGTTCGAAGGTGTCTCGATCGCGCTGAAGCGCTGGTGGCATATCATGTGGACCTCTGTCATCGGGCTGGTCATCGGGGTCATCCCCGGTGCCGGAGCCTCGATCGCCAGCTTTGTCGCCTATCAGCAATCGCGCAGTTTCTCCAAAACGCCCGAGCTGTATGGCACGGGCCACCCGGAAGGACTGATTGCCCCGGAATCTGCCAACAACGGTGTCACGTCGGGGACGTTGGTGCCGCTTTTGGTTCTTGGTATTCCGGGGGGCGCCACGGCGGCCATCATGCTGGTGGTAATGCAATTTCACGGTGTCAGCTTCGGGCCGTCCCTGTTCGAAGACCAACCCAAAGTCGGCTATGGCATGTTCATGGCAATGGCCGTTTGCTACGCTGTGATGATCTTCACCATTTTACCGCTCAGCCGCTACATGAGCCATGTCACGACCATCCCGACCATCTATCTGGCTCCAATGATCATCAGTTTCACACTGGTGGGCGGCTTTGTGCCGCGCGAGTACATGTTCGACATGTATCTGGCGCTTGGGTTTGGCGTGCTGGGCTATATCGCACGCCGCACGGGATATCATGTGGCCGCAATCCTGATCGGCGTCATTCTGGGGCCGCTGCTGGAGAAGTACTTTCTTTGGTCACTCAAGAAGTCCGATGGCGACATCATGGTTCTGTTCTCCTCGACGCTGGGCAACATCCTTTGGGTGGCCTTCGCGGCGTCGATTATCCTGCCCATTGTCTTTGGCATGCGGCGCAAACGTAAATCCGAGGTGGTGATCCAATGAAACGTGAACTCGAATGGGAGCTTGAGCGCAACATCCGCCGCATCGGGCAGTTGGATATCGCCGGGGGCGGGCAAGTTGTGGTGCAGGATGGCTATGCCTATGTCGGCCATATGGACCCGCCGATGGGGACCTCGATCATCGATGTGAGAGATCCGAAAAACCCGACGGTCGTGTCTCATGTCGCCCCACCTGACGACTGGTCCCACACGCACAAAGTGCGCGTCGCCGGCGACATCATGATCACCAATGTCGAACAGGCCAAACGCCACTTCTTGCGCAAGGGAGAAAAGATCGCAGGCCTGCGTGCACAGGGCCTGGAGGATAGTGCGATTGCCGACACCCTCGGCGTCAAACCATCCGATATCTCCGTTCTGGAAGACGCGCAGGCGCGTGGCTACAGCGACGGCGGCTTTCGCGTTTGGGATATTTCCGACAAGACGGCACCCAAACTCCTGTCCTACGTGCGCACCCACGGCTTTGGTGTGCACCGTTTCGACATGGACGCGCACTATGCCTATATCTCGACCGAAATGGAGGGTTATGTCGGAAATATACTGGTGATCTATGATCTGGCAGATGCCACAAATCCCACCGAAGTCTCGCGCTGGCACATGCCCGGCCAGCATCTGGCGGGTGGTGAAACCCCCACATGGACGGGGTACGGCGTCCGTCTGCATCACGCCATGCGCTGCGGCGATGAATTGTGGGCCGCCGTTTGGAATGCCGGGTTTCGCGTTCTGGATGCCAGTGACATCACGAACCCGACCGTCGCAGGCAGCTACCGCTTCCCCGAGGCCATCCCGGAGCCGACCCACACGGTCATGCCGCTGCAACATAAGATCGATGGCAAACGGTTTGCCATCGCCATTGACGAAGAACATGCGCACCAACCCGGCCGTTTGCACGGCTTTATCTGGGTCATGGATGTGACCGACCTGAACAATATGGAGCCGATCGCGGCATGGGATCTGTCGGAACGGGCTTGCCCTTGGGTCGGTGATCCGGGTGCGCGCTTTGGCGGGCACCAGTTCCGCGAAAAACTCGACAGTACCCTGATCTATGCGACGTGGTTTGCGGGGGGCTTGCGCGTTTTGGATGTAGCGGATCCCTACCACCCGCAAGAGGTCGCGCACTATATGGCCCCTCGCTCTGACGGCGCCCCGCCACAATCAAACGATGTCGATGTCGATGACGCAGGGTTGATTTACCTGCTTGACCGAAACCGCGGATTAGAAATTTTGGAGATGAACCTATGAGCGATCCCGACCTTCTCGAACCCAGTGTCGATCCGACCAAAAAGGCGCTTGGGATACGGCGCGTCAGTGCCCGTAACGAGGCATCGACCCGCACCGTGGTCATGGTGCGCGATCATGTGGTGATTACCGATGAAAAGGAATCCAACACCGGCCCGACGCCGTTGGAAATGACGTTGTCCTCCCTCTTGGGATGTGAAGGCGTGATCATCAACCGCTGCGCCGAAGCGATGAAGTTCAACTACACCGCCGTCGATCTGGAAGGCGACGGCGAGGTTGACCAGCGCGGCAGTCGCGGTGTGCAAGGCGTGCGCCCGTATTTCAACTGGGTAAAGCTTCGGATCCGTGTCCACACCGAAGAGACTCAGGAACGCTTCGAGCGTCTGACCAAAAACGTCGAATACCGCTGTCCGGTGATGAACCTGTTCAAATCGGCTGATGTGGACGTCCAGATCACATGGGAGCGTGTCACGCCGTGAGCGTGTCTCTGACCATAAACGGCACGCGACATGACATTGCCTCCGATCTGGACACACCCTTGGTCTACGTCCTGCGCGATGAACTGAAGCTGAAGGGTACAAAGTTCGGCTGCGGTCTTGAGCAATGCGGGGCCTGCGCCGTGATGGTCGAGGGCAAGGCCGTGCTGTCCTGCGTGACCCCGGTCGAGGTGTTCGACGGAAAGGAGATCACAACGATCGAAGGCATTGCCGAAACAGAGATCGGCCAGCGCGTGCAACGGGCTTTTGTCGAAGAAACGGCGGCCCAATGTGGCTATTGCACGCCGGGTCTGGTGGTCGCGGCTGTCGCGTTGTTGGAGAACACCCCGACGCCGGACAGTGAGACGACCAAGCGCGCGCTGACCCCACATCTTTGCCGCTGTGGATCACATCCGCGCGTCCTCAAGGCAATCAAGCGGGCCACCACAACATGAGCTTCGAAGCCTACCCGCTTGTTTCGGATTGGTTAAACGCTCATGACGACCGCTTGCTGATCCACACCGGCAAGGTCGATATCGGCCAACGCATATCTACAGCCCTGATCCGGATCGTCCAAGAAGAACTGTCGCTGCCCCCGTCGAGATTGGACATTGCCCCTGTGCGGACGGGCCATGCGCCGGACGAAGGGATCACATCGGGCAGTAATTCGATCGAACAATCGGGCCGCGCCGTAGCGGCCGCTGCTGCGACTGTTCGTGCGACGATCCTGGACCTGGCCGTGAGCCGACACGGCGGCGCGGCAGCGGATTGGAAGATTGACGACGGGTTCGTACATCGCCCCGGAACCAACCTTCGGCTGGACCTGATCGACCTCATTCGCGATCTGCCGCCCGATTTGCCGATTGATCCCGGCCGACCGCGACATGTCCCGGAACAGGCACCGCTTCCAGCCATGCGCGGCATCGATGACATGGTTCAGGGCAGCTTCACTTTCGTCCACGACCTTGACCTGCCGAGCATGTGGCATGCGCGGCGCATAAGCCCACCGCATGCCAAGGCGACGCTCCGCGACATCGATCAGACCAAAATCGAGAATATCGAAGCCAAAGGATTGCAGATCATCCGTGACGGCAGCTTTGTTGCAGTGGCAGGGGCCGGGGAATGGGATGTGGTCAAAGCCGCGACCAGTCTCGGGCTGGCCTGCACCTGGGATCAGGGGGGGGGCCTGCCCGAAACCGATATTTCGGCGCAGCTCGCACCGGAAAACGCCGAACGTTTCCGCGTGGTAGACGGGACCCCGCAAAACGGTTCTGTCCCTGCGCCGCTCGATGCGCCTGACATGAGCGCGCGGTTCGAACGTCCTTACCAGATACACGGTGCGCTGGCCCCGTCCGCCGCATTGGCCGAATGGACCGGCGACACCCTGCTTCTGCGCAGCCACAGCCAGGGGATCTATCCGCTGCGCGCGGCCATTGCCGACAGTCTTGGCCTAACAACGTCTCAGGTCGAGATCACGCATGTGCCGGGTTCTGGCTGTTACGGTCATAACGGTGCAGATGACGCGGCATTTGAGGCCGCACTGATCGCGATGGCCCGTCCCAACACACCCATCTTGCTGAAATGGAGCCGCGAGGACGAACACGTCTGGGAACCTTTCGCCCCGGCGATGGCGGTTCAGGTTGATGCAAAGCTGGCGGATGGCCGGATCATCGCATTCTCTGCCGAGGCCTACAGCGACACCCATCGGGGGCGGCCCCGTCCCGGGCCAAACCGTGCGGGCCCCGCGAAATTGCTGGCCAACCGGTTCAGAGCCATTGCCATGGACGCCTACGTGTCGCCTCCCAATATGGGCACTCACGCAGGAATGCACAGGAACCTCGATCCAGCCTATGCCTTCCCCGACAAGCGGCTGGTCAAGAACCTTGTCCGCGGCCTGCCGCACCGCACCTCCGCCATGCGATGCCTTGGGGCCGTAGCGAATGTTTTCGCCATCGAAAGCTCCATGGATGAAATCGCCCGGCAGGCGGATGCTGACCCGATCGCGTTTCGGCAAGCGCATCTCGATGATCCCCGTGCCTGTGCCGTGCTGCACGAACTTGACCGCCGTATACAGGCGCGCGGGCAACTGCGCGATGGTATCGGCCGCGGGATCGCCTATGCCCAGTACAAGAACGTGATGACCCGCGTCGGCGTCGCGGTCGAAGTTGCGGTCACCGATACCGCCGAGGTCCGTTTGGACCATGCAATCATCGTCGCTGACGCAGGCCGGGTGATTGATCCGCTTGGCCTGACGGCACAACTCGAGGGCGGGTTCATGCAGGCGGCCAGTTGGGCGCTTTGCGAAGAGGTCAGATGGGATCGTGATGGCATCATGTCTCGCGATTGGGACAGTTATCCGGTGATCCGCTTCGACAATGTTCCGGTGATTGATGTCGTTTTGCTCAACACGTCTGACCAGCCATCCGTCGGTGCCGGAGAAGCATCCCCCGGCCCGACCGTCGCGGCCATTGCCAACGCAATCTACGACTGTATTGGCCTCAGATTGCGGCGCATGCCGTTTACCGCAGACGCCTTGACGCAGGCAGCCCTTGAGATTTGACGAGACGTACCGAACCATTCTTGGGGTAGAGGGAACGGATTCTGGAACAGGGCGGCACGCGGCCGCCCTGCTGATCAGGCGGCTGCGCGTTTTGCAGCCTGATCAGCGACAATCATATCTGCCGCCTTTTCGCCGATCATGATGGACGCCGCATTGGTGTTACCGCTGATGATATCCGGCATCACACTCGCATCGGCGACCCGTAGGTTGGCAACGCCTTGAACCCGCAGTTTTGCGTCCACAACATCGCCCATCCGGCAGGTCGACACCAAATGATATACGGTCGTCGAGTAATGCAGCGCCATGTTTTCCAGCAACGCATCGCTTGGCGGCTCACCCGGAACATAGCCATGCTTGCGCCCCAGTTCCGGCGGAATGTTCAGCGGCCCGGGTTTCACCTCGCCCTGCCAGTTGTCGATGATGTCCAGGCATTTGCGCATCACGGCCACCATGACTTTCAAATCATGGGGATCGCTGAAATAGTTCATCCGGATGATCGGCGCGTCCGCAGGGTCCGAACTGGCCAGTACGATTTCTCCGGTGCTGTGCGGCAAAACCGGATTGGCGAGCAGGATGATGTTCTCCGCCGTCACGGCCAGGGACGCATCGGCATCCTCGAAATAGGTCGAGAGGTCGATCCGGAGCCGATCGCCAAGCAGCCCAGCATCATAACCGCAAGGGACGAATCCGATTTGGGCATCATGGCTGTGCGCGTCCCCGAGCCCGGTCGAAAAGAATGCGACCGCATCATAGAGCGAGGACGAAACGAGGCTTTCTCCCGTCTCCATCCATTGGCCCACGCGCCGTTCCGCTTCGGCCTTCAACCCGGCAAGCTCTGGTGGCAGGTTGGCATCATCCGCCGGATCGGCGGGCAAGGGGCCGGCAGGCGCGCGCAGGGCGTCCGGCCCAGCCGATATTCCAACCTCGACCACCGGCACGCCGATACCGGGCGCGGGAAAGAACATCGCGCAATGCAGATGGTCCTTGAGGTTTTTGCCAACGCCGGGCAATTCGACCTGACAGGGGATATCCACCGCCTCAAGCTCGCGACGCGGGCCGATCCCAGACAGCATCAGAATTTGCGGCGAGCCGACGGCCCCTGCGCTCAGGATGACCTCGCGCGACGCGCTGATGCTGTGTAAATTGCCGTCCGCATCCCGATATTCGATCCCGGTGGCGGTGGGCACATCATCGCCCGACAAAAGGATTCGGGTCACATGGGCGTTGGTTATGATCTCAAGATTGCTCCGACTCTCCGTCTCGCCCTGCACAAAGGCGCGGTAGGTGCTGGACCGCATGCCGTTGCGCGTCGTTGTCTGAAACAGCGAACTGACACCCGCAGGCCCACCCCGGTCGCGCCCATTGTAGTCGCCTCGTGGGATGCCGGTGGCTTCGGCCGCTTCGACAAAAGAGCGTGACCCCGGAATGACCGGTGAGCGCACTGAAACGCCGAGCGGTCCGCCTGTTCCATGCGCGGCGCCGTCGACCGAAATCTCGTTGCTCGGCGTCAGGTCTTCGCTTTTGATAAAATAGGGCAGCACGTCCTCATAGCTCCACCCGGTCGCGCCACTGTCTGCCCAGGCGTCGAAATCGCCAGGGTGGCCGCGCACATAAGCCATGTAGTTCAGCCCCGAGGATCCCCCCAGCATCTTGCCGCGCGGGACAGGCATGATGTTGTCGATCAATCCCAGCCCCGCATTGCCGGGATCGGCTGTATACATCCAATCCACCGTCGGATCGAGTTGCAGGCTTGCCACTGCCGCGGGCATCATCTCGTGATCTGGCGGATGACCTCCGGCCTCCACCAGCGCAACCCGCATATCCGGGTTTTCACTGAGGCGCGCGGCAATGACGGCGCCCGCCGAACCGCCGCCGACAACGATGAAATCGAAGGTATCCGACATGATTTGTTTTCCTCCCAGAAAGTAATGCTCCGCGATCTCCCGAAGCCGTCCCGCGAGGATGGTAGCAGCACTGGTCGAAAGCAATCAAATTGCGCGGTGGTCAGTTGAATAGCATGTCTTGTTCCGCTCAGGAGGCTGCACAAGCTCAACACCGATCCATGAGATCCCGGCGCATCATCGGCGTGTGGCGCCGGCTTTCATCAGGGTTTGCCCCCGTTGTGATCAGCATCTCGAGGTCGAGTTCGGACCCTGTGACCTGACGCAGGTGCAGGATACACCGTGGGCACAAAGTCCCGAACTCTCGTCGCACTCCACACTTTCGGCTGCTGTTGGGGACAAAAGCGTATCACCCGGTTGCTCGGACGCATCGAACGCCACAACGATCCGGCATGTCGCTGCGGCTGCGATGGGCCCATTCGGGCAAGTATAATGCCCGTCCAGCGCTTCATGACCAAATTCTTTAATCTCCGGCCTCATAAAGACCAACCGGCGGAACATGCTGCACGTCTCGGTCTTTGCAGGCGCTGCCGCCATGACAGACACAAGCGCCAAACACCTCAGGGCAGTCAATGAAACCTCCGCGAAGCGTTATCAAGCCGCAGCCGGTCAGGCGACCGACGGCACCGCAAGCCAACCCACTTGTCGGGCCGCACACGCGCCCGATCCGCTCTTTACGGAGCCATCGCTGTCGCGGGCCTCGTCATACCTGACCCAAGGTCTGACCGTGCGCTCTTTGAAACTGCAGGGGCAGTTTCTCACAATCACCCAAAGGCATCGCTGACCATGACGCAGGGTTGGGCAGGACTTCGATCAAGGCGCAATCGATCCGCACGCAGATCTGCGTGCGGGGTTTCTTGATCATATCAAAGCTTCGGGCTGTTGTTTTGAGCTTCGGCACGGGATTGACGACCATCGTCGATCCAAAGAAACACCAATTCATAAAGTACGGCCAAAAGGATGGGCCCAATGAAGAGCCCCGGCAAACCAAATGCGATTGTGCCGCCCAACACGCCGATGACGACCACAACGATCGGCGTACCTAGCCCTCGGCTCATCAGTATCGGCTTCATGATATTTTCCGTTGCATAGATCGGCACCATCGCAAGCGTAAACAGCAGCGCTGTGGTCCAATCGTTGGTAACCCAAATCCAGATCACCGTCGGAGCCATCACTATACCAGCGCCAATTTGCGAAATCGCCAGCAAAAGTGCCAACACCGCCAACAGCCCGGCATGCGGCACACCCGCCAACAAAAGCGCGCCTCCAAACGCAATGGCCTCCAACAGAGCAATCCCGACGATCCCCTGGGCGACGTTCTGGATGATCCTGCCCGCGAGCGAAAAAAATCGGGTGCCGTGATCGCCCACCAAACGCAAAGTCAGATGATGGCTGTGTCGTCCAAGTCTGTCCGCATTGTTGTGCAGGAACCCTGACACCACGACTGCAACGGCAAAGACCGAAACGCTTTCTACGATGCCTTCGAAAGCTGTGAGAAACAACTCGCCCGGACGCACGAAGAAATGCATATACTGCTTGAAGAAAGCGGGCAGATCGGAACTGACATTCGTCCAGTTCTTTTCAAGGAATTCTCCAATCATCGGTAAGGGTTTGTTACGAAACAAACGCTTCAGTATCTATACGCGGATTGCTTCTTTAGCTTTTTGATACGGTGCTTCTG
>NZ_JAIMIA010000220.1 GCF_019966495.1 Tateyamaria pelophila
GGTAAAAGATACTTGATCCGCAGGCCTGATCAGGCGATCTTCGCGTCAGATGGCAGGCCACTTGGGGAATGTCGGTTGAAGGTTGGGTTCTTCTGCGGCATCTGAAAAATTCGGTCTCGGTTGTTAATCCAAATAACTTGATTGGCAATATAATCTTCAGAAAACATATCATAATACTTGGCGAGTTGGTTGCTGAAGTCTGTAGTACCGTTGGATTTTTTCAAACAGCAGTAGTTTATTATATCGGCGATTTGGCAGCCGATCTCCGACTTAGTAGCATAATAGTGTCCTGTGAGGTTTTTCAGGTTAATTGATGAGCTTTCGGCACCACCTGCGTATATGGTAGATAGTTTCTGGAGCGTCTTGTCCAAGTTTCTTCTCAAAGACTCTTTGTCAAACTCACTTACAAGGACATGGTTGGGCTCTTTTTCGTCGCTAATTGCAAACGCGGTGCTCGTTACACAGAGGTCAAGGATTTGATCTCGCGCGCTATGCTGCATTTCGTAAGGAAACGAACGATCAAAGTACCCTATTCGCAAAAAGTCGACGTCGAACTCTTTCAGAACGCTACAGAGTTTTTCCAGAACTTGAAATTTAATTTCATCGGGAAAGTCACTTAACAATTCACTCCCATGAATATTCGGAAGTCGATGGATATAATTCCCCTTGGCATCTTCGCCTCGGATAGCGGTATCAATGACTTGATTGTATGCAGGATAGAATAGGGCCTTTATTTCATGTAAATCGTGAGCCCAAGCTCGAAACCCTACAATTGCTGTAAACTTTTCGCCGTTTACCCGGCCTTCTTGTTCATCCAAAAAGAGAATCTTCGTCCGCATGATTCACTATAACATGAAATCGTCATATGTGGGAACGCGCATTTCTGCGAAATACGCTGCCTCCCACCGTCTTTCATATCAGCCCGAAATGGTCAGCTTTCAGCTGTCCATTTTGAGTGCTGAGATAAACGCTTCCTGCGGAATATCAACTTTCCCGAACTGCCGCATCTTCTTCTTCCCGGCCTTCTGCTTGTCCAGCAGCTTGCGCTTGCGGCTGGCGTCTCCGCCGTAGCATTTGGCGGTCACATCCTTGCGCATGGCCGACAACGTCTCGCGGGCGATCACCTTGCCGCCGATGGCCGCCTGGATCGGGATCTTGAACATGTGCCGCGGGATCAGGTCCTTGAGCTTTTCCACCATGGCGCGGCCGCGCATGTCGGCGCGGTCCCGGTGCACCATCATCGACAGTGCGTCGACGGGTTCGTCGTTCACCAGGATCGACATCTTGACCAGATTGTCCTCGCGGTAGCCGGTGAGTTGGTAGTCAAAGGACGCATAGCCCTTGGTCACCGATTTGAGCCGGTCGTAGAAGTCGAACACCACCTCGTTCAGCGGCAGGTCATAGACCGTCATCGCGCGGCTGCCCGCATAGGTCAGGTCCATCTGGATGCCGCGCCGCTCTTGGCAAAGCTTCAGCACGTCGCCGAGATATTCATCTGGTACCAGGATGGTCGCCTTGATCCGCGGCTCTTCGATGTGATCGACCGTCGACAGGTCGGGCATGTCGGCGGGGTTGTGCAATTCGGCCATCGTGCCGTCGCGCATGTAGACGTGATAGACCACCGAAGGGGCGGTCGTGATCAGCTCGATATCATATTCCCGTTCGATCCGGTCGCGGATGACTTCGAGGTGGAGCAGGCCGAGAAAGCCGCAGCGAAAGCCAAAGCCGAGGGCGGCGGAGGTTTCCATTTCAAAGCTGAAGGACGCGTCGTTCAGCGCCAGTTTGTCGATGGCGTCGCGCAGGTCTTCGAATTCGGCGGAGTCCACGGGGAAGAGGCCGCAGAACACCACCGGTTGCGCGGGTTTGAAGCCGGGCAGGGCGGTGACCTGTTGCCGTTCGTGGGTGATCGTGTCGCCGACGCGGGTGTCGCGCACCTGTTTGATGGAGGCGGTGAGGAAGCCGATCTCGCCGGGGCCAAGGCTGTCGATCATCTCCATCTTGGGGCGGAAGACGCCGATGCGGTCCACATGGTGGACGGTGTTGTTGGAGAGAAACCGGACCTTTTCGCCCTTTTTCAGCCGTCCGTCGATGATGCGGACCAGAACGATGACGCCGAGATAGCTGTCATACCAGCTGTCCACCAGCATGGCCTTGAGCGGCGCGTTCTCGTCGCCCTTGGGGGCGGGCAGGTGGTGCACGATGGCTTCGAGCGTTTCGTGGATGCCGATGCCGGTTTTGGCCGAAACGCGGATTGCGCCGGACGCGTCGATGCCGATGACGTCCTCGATCTGTTCGGCGACGCGGTCGCAATCGGCGGCGGGCAGGTCGATCTTGTTCAGGATCGGGACGATTTCGTGATCCGCATCAATGGCTTGATAGACGTTGGCAAGCGTCTGCGCCTCGACCCCCTGGGTGCTGTCGACCACCAGAAGCGAGCCTTCGACGGCGCGCATGGACCGGCTGACCTCGTAGGCGAAATCCACGTGACCGGGGGTGTCGATCAGGTTGAGCACGTATTTTTCGCCGTTGTCAGCGACATAGTCGATGCGGACGGTGTTGGCCTTGATGGTGATGCCCCGCTCGCGTTCGATATCCATGCTGTCGAGCAGCTGCTCCTTCATGTCCCGGTCAGCGACCGTGTTGGTGGACTGAATGAGCCTGTCGGCCAGCGTGGATTTCCCGTGGTCGATATGGGCGACGATGGAGAAATTGCGGATATGTGAAAGCGGTGTCATGGTGTGGATATGTAGCGGAACGGGGGTGTGGTCAATGGGCCTGAGAGACGCGGCGCGCAACGTTCGGTGCGATGTTTCGCCTTGGCGACGCGAATCGAAGGTTAAGGCCCGTTTTTTATAGAGAAAGCGGGTGTCACTCTGCGTGCACACTCTGTGCACCCCCTGTGCACCGGCACTGCACCGTTGCGGGGGTTAACAGGGCGTGCGGTGGGGTTTGTTACGTTTGGGTTAATGGGGTAGAAAACGCGCGGCGAGTTGGTAGGGCAGAACGACAGTGGCGGACGTTGATTTTTCGGATCGGGAGAGTGCGGAGCGCTGGTTTGGAGGGCAGACCCCTGAAACGCGCTGTGTCATGTCTAGCCGGGCCGTGCTGCGTGTACTGTCGAATATCAGTCTAGTTGACGCGGCCCATTTTGAACACCTTACGTTGATTTGTTTTAGGGCTGTCCTGACAAGTGCGGCGCGCGGTCTGGGGATTGGTGAAACTGTCTTACGGTTGGATGCTGCTGCTGCCCAGTCCGAAGATTCGCTTCCCCATTCCTTAGTCCGTTTAGATCAAGGTACGCCAATCGATCCTTTCGCCGCCAGCAACGTTTTTTCCGCAGCGGTTAACACCACCCGCGCCAATTACTCTGCTCACGGTGCAGCCAACTCGATCGACGAAGCCATAAAGTCTGCGATCCACATAGATGGATTTGCCGTCGCGCTTATCACCGTAGAACTCAATTCGGATCAAGCGGCTTTGAACACAACTGCCTCTGATCTTTTTAAAAGGCCTGTCTGGGCGTACAAAACGGCACCGAAGGCTTATCCCCTTTGTTCCGGCAAGACTACATGTTGAGGCGACAGAGCTGATGATTGTAGCTTGAGGCGCGGATCGGATCAATTTACGGCGCAGCTTGGGCGCATAAAACGTAGCTTTTCTGATGACAGATGGCCTTCAGACGCGCTGATCGACAAAATCGCGATAGGTCGCCGGTGCGAGAGCGACACCGACCCCGAGCAGCGTGTCGAAGGCACTGCACATGTGTCGCCGCCGGTTCCAGCGGAACACGAACTCGTCAAGGTAGCGTTGGAGATGGCGTTTCCTGAGGCCGTGGAACACACCTTTCGCCCATCGCTTCAGGTTCGAGAACACGCGGTGAACCCAGTGCAGGATCTCATGTGCCTTCCTGCCGGTGACAACCTTGGCCTCATGCGTGTTTGCAGGGGGGTTTTCATAACCGAGCCAACCGTCCGTGATGATATGCGCTCCGGGCTCGACGGCCTGGCTGATAAATCCGTGCAGCGTCTTTGACGCTCCGTCGGGGATGTGGTTCATCCGGATCCGGCGCGGCTGGCCATCTGCTGACAATTCTACCGCACCGACCACGAACATCTTGCCCACCGGACTGCGCCCACCCTTCGGCCGGTCGACCGGATCGTG
>NZ_JAIMIA010000221.1 GCF_019966495.1 Tateyamaria pelophila
AAAGCTGATAGACTGACCGCTCCCACCATGCAAACACAGTCAAGCCGCTAACCGATGGGTGATCAGCCCGCGCTTACGTAAGATACTGTTGCAACCGAACATCATACAGCATGCTTGCGTAATTATGCTGACCACCATGGAGGGGTTCCCATGTTCGGGGACGCAAATGCTCGCATCGATCTTTCGCTGCTGACCCAGCACCTTCCCAGCCAGACGGAAGCGTTACGACTGATGCTCCTGAGCAATTTGGAGGTCCGCAGTATTTGCGAAGATTTTTGCCTAGCCCATCGCACTCTAAAGCGGTTCGAAAGTCAAAAAAAGAGCCAAGGCGACTGCTCGGCGGAAGTCTCAGTTTATGAGGTGTTGGTTGTGGAATTGGGCGATGAAATGAGGAGCATGCTGGACAACTCTGTTTTGTCGCATCCGGCTTTTGACTGTAAGGCTTGATGACGGGGTCCTATATCAATACTTGGGGAAAGCGGTTTCGGATGAACCAGTCCAGCGACCTCATTGGCTCGGAGATGACATGATCAAGCAGGAAAAGTCCACCCAGTGGCCGGTTCCGCTGGCCGGACTGCGTGGAGTCTCCTGGGCCGATGTACCGCGCGAGGTCGCTGCCGGCATCACCCTTGCCGCCTTGATGATCCCGCTGAACATTGGTTATGCGCAAGTGATCGGGATGCCGCCCACTGCAGGGTTATATGCGGCGATCATTCCTCTGGTGGTGTTTGCGCTGCTGACGTCGTCGCGGAACTTGATAACCAGCCCGGATGCTTCGAGTGCGGCGCTGGTCTCGGCCGCACTGGTCGCAATCTCGGTCCCGGACGAAGCCTTGGTGACCGACTATGTGCTGGCCATGGCACTGGTCGCGGGCCTGCTGTTTTTGTTGTTCTGGGTCTTCAGGCTGGCCTTTCTGGCAAATTTCCTGTCGCGCCCGGTCATGGCCGGGTTCGTGTCCGGGCTTGGTCTGGAAGTGTTCATCAAGCAGATCTTCAAGATCCTCGCCGCCCCTCATCTTGAGGAGTCCGGGACACTGGCGCACCGGATTCACGAGTTCGTGACCGGTTCCATCCAGACCACCGGTTTTTTCGCCGAGCTGGCCACGCTGTTCAGGATGATTCCGCATGCAAATGTCTATTCGGTTGCCATCGGGTTTGCCGCGCTTTTATCGGTACGACTGCTGAAGCGTTATGCGCCGAAAGTACCCGGCGCGCTGGTTGCCCTAGTGGTGCTGACGGTTTTGGTTGCGGTTTTACAACTGGACCAGAAGGGCGTCAGCGTGTTGGGCACCATCCCTTCGGGTCTCCCGCAACTGACTTTTCCGCATGTACCGCTTTCAGCTTATGCTGAGGTGTTACCCGGGGCGATTGCAATTGTGGCCATCACGCTTTGTGAAGGGCTGCTACTCACACGGAAATATAGCCGCAAGCATGGCTACAAGGCTGATGGCAATCAGGTTCTGTTCGCCTTCGGAGCGGCCAATATCGCGTCCTCGCTCACCGGATCGATCCTGACCACTGCCAGCCCGTCACGCAGCGCCGCGATGGATGGCGCAGGTCAACGCAGCCAGTTGCCTTCGCTGGTGGCCGCGGGAACCATCACGCTAATCATGTTGTTCTTTACTGACCTGTTGGCCTATCTGCCCAACGCCGCATTGGCCGGGATCGTCGCAAATGCAGTGATCAACTTGATCGCGATGCGCGAATTCCGAGATCTCTGGCACCTGCGCCGGGTTGAGTTCTGGATTGCGACAACCTGTTTTCTCAGTGTTTTGGTTCTGGGTCCGATGCAGGCTGTGATCATCGCGACCCTTCTTTCTATCATCGATGTTATCGGTCGCGCCTCGAAACCCGACACCTGGTTGCTGGAGGAAACCGCCGATGGCAGCCACCTTGAACCGGTGGGCCCCGGCATGGAAGACATCTCTGCGCCGCTGGTGGTGTATCGCTTTGGCACGTCGCTGTACTTCGCCAATGCCAATGCCATTCTGGAAGATATCGCGGCGATCCTAGAGGCTAGGAAAGAGCCGCCCGAGTGGTTCGTCCTCGATGCCGGGGCAATTGCCGACATCGACACCACAGGGGCTGAAACGCTGCACCTGGTGTTCGACATGCTCAAAAAGTACGGCTGCGAGATTGCTCTGACTCGGGCCAATCCGCGGCTTGTCTTACAGCTTCAGAATTTTGGTTTGTTGGACGCCATCGCACCAGCTCGGCGATTTGCAACCAATCGCGAGGCGGCCCGGGTCTTTCGTGCGGAATCTGGTCCCGGTGCAGCCGAAGGATCCTAACAGAAAAGGATGGAAACGATGGTCGAAAATGACACTTTGCCAGCAGGAAAACGGACTGATCTGGGGCTCTATGTGACCGCACGGGAGGCATACGCCAAATGGTCGGCCGATCCCGAAAACGTCAAAATTCTGGATGTGCGTATTCCTGAAGAGTACGTGTTCGTCGGACATCCGGAAATGGCGCGTAACATTCCTTTGGGCTTTGTCCAACGCCAATGGGACAAGGGAAAGAACCAGCCAGTTTTCGTGCCAAACTCCGGGTTTCTTTCGGCTGTGAAACAAAGCTACGATACCGAAGACATGATTTTGGTCCTCTGTCGCTCTGGCGGTCGATCTGCACTTGCGGTCAACGCGATGTCTGCGGCAAGTTTTTCAAATGCCTACAATATCATGGACGGCATGGAGGGAGACACAGTGACAGATCCCAGCAGTGCCTATTGCGGCAAGCGGATGCAAAACGGCTGGAAAAACTCGGGGTCGCCCTGGACATATGATGTTGACGAGAAATTGCTGTGGACGGACAGCAATTGAATAGCGGCGTGATCTCGTTTTTCCGTCATCAGATGATCTGGGATGCGTTGGCGTATTTCAATCAGGAGGCTCTCGTCCGCCTTTGATTGGATTTATGCGTATTCAGTTTGATGGGTAAGCGCCCTTCCATCACCCTTGGGGTTACGGCTTGACTATTTTTGGAAGTTCCAAGGCATGAGCATCATCCGCGCTTCAGCGGTTACTCGACTGCAAGAATAATCGGCCCGACGGGCGTCCACAGAACCATCCGATATACCCGGATGCGATTATCGGGTAATGGCCTATATGTCATGTCGAAAGCTTCGAACATGGTGTCAATCATACCCTGAGGCGCGACGCCCTTCAGTCGGCTGAGACCGCCCGTGCAGGTCATCTGGCCAGAACGATCTCGACCGGGCTCGCTGAGCTTCAGACGCATCAATCGCTTCCCGTCATAGGTCATCGTGTTCAGCTGGCAGGCGTCTTCAGACGGGATCGCGCGGAAGAGCAAATGCATTCCCGTCATCAAATCGACACTGCCCGTCGCCTCACGCGGCTCAAGCCGATCCGGCTGTGCAGGAGTCTCGACGGTGATTTCGGGCGTCTTCCCCCGCCAGACGATTTCGGTCACTTCGCGTTCGCCGTCGCGCAGGCTTTCTTCACTGTATTTCGTCGGCGATAAGTCACCGTTCGGCACTCTGCGACCTTGCGACTTGGCTTCGAATGTCACGCTCGAGATGAGACCCGCGAACCCGCCCGTCTGGAATCTCATGCTGGCCGCGTAAGATGACGGTCCCACATTATCACTGTAGGCAAGCGTACCAAGCTTGAGACCCGCGAGCCTGAGAACGAACGTGACTTGTTCCCCGCTCGCCGCGCTGCCGAGCGAAACGAGGACAAGAAGGGCGGCGATCCGGGGGAACAAAACTCTCATCGTGCACCACTGTCGGCGTTCCCGTGACCATATTCAATCCCAACAATGTTCGGGCCTTGATCAATGCGTGTAACCCAAGGGATTTTTGGCACATGGCGAAAGTATTCTGCGTGGCTATCTGCCCATCGCATTCGATCTGCGCGATAGCTTGGACGCGTGTCGTCGGATGCAGCACTGCGTTAAGGCTAACGGTTGCGTTTTTGGGAGGGGCGATCGCAATCTCGATCAGGGAGTAATAAAAGCGTTCGATGAGGCGTTGATGGTGTGGATACCCCCGCTCAGCGGCATCGCAATGTGCCAGAATGGTGAAGTATCACCAAGCAACGAGGA
>NZ_JAIMIA010000222.1 GCF_019966495.1 Tateyamaria pelophila
AGTGATTCGCGAGGGGTATAAAAGTATCGTCAAGAGGCAAATCAGCGCACCAAGGCGCGTACGAGGAAACCGACAGGGCCCCCCTTGGGTCCCTTCTGACGCGTTGTGTTACGCGGGGGCGCCGCCTCGCAGGATTTGAGCGTTTTTTATTCTTTCAAAAACCCATTTCGCTTCGTTTCAGAGGGGGTCGCCCTCAATGAAATCAGTTACTTAGGTCCCGAATTGGCGAAATGACACCCCCCTAAATCCACTTCGTTTCGCGCAGCTTGAGCCCCCTCAAAACGCGCCAAACCCCAATAAAACATGGGCTTTCTCCACCTCGCGAAACGAAATGACCCCCTGCGGTTCGTTTCGTTTCAGCGGGGGGCGTGGCCCGTGCCCGGCAGGTTTCCCATGACAGCAGAACGCAAACTCACCCCGCAGGCCTGGCCCGCGGCGCAGGTCGAGATGTGGCAGGTGGCCGATTTGGCACCGTATGCGAAAAACGCCCGCCAGCATCCGCCGGAACAGATTGATCAGATCGCAGCCTCCATGGAGCGGTTCGGCTTCACCATCCCGATGCTGGTGGGTGAGGATGGCACGATCATCGCGGGCCATGGCCGGTTGATGGCGGCGGCGCAGCTTGGTCTGGCCGAGGTGCCAGTGATGGTAGCCCGCGGTTGGTCCGAAGAGGACCGGCGGCTCTACACGCTGGCCGACAACCGGCTGGCGGAAATCGCGGAGTGGGACCCGGAGATGCTGCGCATCGAGATCGGTGAGCTGCGCGCGGATTTTGGCATCGAGGACATGTCGCTGATCGGCTTTAGCGCCGAGGACCTCGCAGAGATCCTGCCCGATGCGCTGATCGACACCACGGGCGGTCTGACCGATCCCGACGATGTACCCGAGGTTCCCGAGGCGCCGGTAACGCGCCCGGGGGATGTCTGGGTCCTCGGAAAACATCGGCTGCTTTGCGGCGACAGCACCGTGGCCACGGATGTGGAAAAGGTGCTGGGGGACGTCACGCCGCTCCTGATGTGCACCGATCCTCCCTACGGAGTCGACTATGATCCGGCCTGGCGCAATGCGGCAGGGGCGGCAAAAACCAAACGCACCGGCAAGGTGCTGAACGACGACCGCGCCGATTGGCGCGAAGCCTGGGCGCTGTTTCCGGGCGACGTGGCGTACGTTTGGCACGGGGCGCTGCATGCAAGGGAGGTGATCGAAAGCCTTGAGGTCTGCGGCTTTACGCTCCGATCCCAGATCATCTGGGCCAAGGAGCGGCTTGTTCTCAGCCGGGGTGATTACCATTGGCAACACGAGCCTTGCGCTTATGCAGTTAAGAAATCCGGCAAGGGGCACTGGGCGGGCGATCGCAAGCAGACAACGCTTTGGCAGATTCCCAATAAGGACCAGGATGTGAAGACCGTCCATGGAACACAGAAGCCGGTGGAATGCATGCGCCGGCCGATCGAGAATAACTCGAGCCCCGGGCAGGCAGTCTACGAGCCCTTCATGGGGTCGGGGACGACGCTGATCGCAGCGGAAATGTCGGGACGCGTCTGTCTAGGGATCGAACTGAACCCGGCTTATGTTGATGTGGCCGTCCAGCGCTGGCAGGAGTTCACCGGTGAGACGGCGGTTTTGGAGGGGAGCGGTAAGGCTTTTGATGACCTTCGGGCCCAAAGGGCGGGGACCGAGGCCGCGTAACGCTTTTACTTTCGGCAGTCTTCTTCTCAACAGTTGCGTCGGCGTTGTGGAACCTTCCAGAAGTTCGCTGCCGCTGCAGCATGGACTATTCTTTGAGGGTTTCTTTGAGAACATTGTCATAGGTAGGCAAATGAACTTTAAGAAACGCAGCCATTTTTTTCATTACTTTACGACCGAGTTCTTCAGCCGTAATTTCGCTTTCTTCAGCTTTGGCGTATTCCTTTTCTGTTTGAACATCAGCAGCGCTGAAGTGTTTCCAATCTTTGAGCACGCGTGTCCGGCGACCTATTTTGATTTCTCCCGCGTCAACCTTCTTCAAAACGCTTTGATAAATATCCTCTCGGACATCAGCGTCACCTGGTCCCAAGACAAATGAGAACCGTAATCGACCATTACCCCAATCAGCTAGCTCAAGGACCATTAGAGAGCCACTTTTGACCCAATTGGTATCACCATCTTGAAAACCATGCAGTGCTGACCAGTCGGACACTCCAAACCGTAAGAGCCGTGTACTGGACGTGTCTGGCACCAAGGTAAAGCCAGTAGCTTCTTTCACTACCTTTGCAAGCTCATCAGGATTGTCTTTAATCCAATCAATAACTTCCGCTTGTAGATCGGGCCAATACTCATAAAGCGCCTCTAGTGCTTCTCTGTGTTTAGCCCAAATACTTTTGGCTATTTGCGCCATATTTTCATCGTCCACCAAGTGCCTCCTGACCATTGCTGAATAGTTTTTAAAGAGGTTGACCGCCTCCCCTGAGAGATTATGCGCTTGGACTTCAAGGTCCAAGCGGTTGATAACGTCAACTATACTAACGGGTATCCAACTTTTTGAGTTTGCCTCAGTAGGCGCCGTCGCATCCAAGGTCAGAAACACAAAGGCCCGTTCCCAATCATCAGCGGGATAATCTGCCGTTATGTGATCGTAGTATTTTCCCAGTTGATGTTTGCTCTCAGGTGCATCTACCTTCAATTCCACCGTCACCACTAAACCTTTGGCTTCACCGGGAAAAGTTTTTGGAGGAATTTCAATCATGAAATCAATGTTGGATCGTTCACGATAGATCAAGGCACTGCTGAAATCTGAGCAGTGAATGGTGAGTGGTTGAATATTGACTTGACCATCTTGAGCCTGCGCTATGACCTCCTGAATAAAGCCTTTTAAGAGATGATCTTGGAAGGGGTGAGGTCGATTGGGATCAAGAATGAAACTGAGGAAATGTGCGTGTCTAATTTCTTGACGTACCATGCCTACTGCTTCAAATGGGCAGAAATTCGAGAACCTATTTTCAAAATCTCGAAATTGGTGTGCGCCTGATCCTATGAGAAGAGCTTCGATTGCCTTCGATTTTTCAAAATTGGACAAAACTATGTCATCTTCTGCTTGACTCAATTCACCTTGGATCATACCTAATTTTTCTTTATTGCGTCTCTTACTATTGATCATCTAATTAAAGCAATCGACCGCTTAGTCCCGTCTTTTGTTCTTTCGGAAACCACTATTTGTTTAACGGCTCACTGACCCGAACGTTGGCGCACTTCTGGCGAGGTTCTGTCTCGTTCTGCATTTTCCCAGTTCGCAACCCGCGCGGCGAATATCGACTAAATCTGTTTTGGGGTCAAGGGCTGGGGTGCCGCTTCGGGCTGACACCAACCGACTGCACCTGCAGCATTGCGAGCTATCTGACCGGCAAGGCAGGCCTCATCGCCTCGTTGCGCATTGCCTGATTTAAAAGATTGGATGCTGGAAAAAAGGGCCAGCTCGAGGCTGGCCCAGTCTGAGGCAGATAAAGCGGTGCAGGCGGCACCACTTTGAGCAGTTGAGGTGTCATACAGGCGAAACCTCAACATCAAGCATCCGCATACTGCAGGATTCTGCAAGAAACAGAGTGGCTTGAAGGAAGCTGAGTCACCTGGAAGTCACACTTCGGTGTTTCCAACCCTATATACGCGTCCTCGGCGTTCGACCTTCTCCGAGGTGACCTTGAGGCCGAGTTTCTTCTTTAGCGCCCCGGCCATTGCACCCCTGATGGTGTGCGGCGCCCACTGCAGGGCAGCACCGATTTCCTCGATAGTCGCGCCGTCCGGCGCGCGCAGCATGGCGATCAGAGTGGCTTGTTTGGTCCCTTCGCGCGGCGTGCGCGTCTTGGGTGCTGGCTTATCGATTGGTTCGACCGCCGCACCCTCGGGCTCAATGCCGATGGCGGCAAGCCCTGCATCGGTTGCAACCAGCGTGACGCCGTGGCCGTCGCCGGTTTCGCGCCAGACGGGCTCACCCGTACGCATGTTGGTATCGACTTCTTCGAGGAAGCCTTTTGTGATCAGGGTCTGAACCACCTTTGCGGCGGCACC
>NZ_JAIMIA010000223.1 GCF_019966495.1 Tateyamaria pelophila
GATATCCAAGAACTCATGCCTTGGAACTTCCAAAAATAGTCAAGCCGTAACCCCAAGGGTGATGGAAAGGCGCTTACGATGCGCTAGCTGCGGATTTCACCAAACGCTTCACAGTTGTGGTGCTGAGATCGCGGTCAACCGCCCTACCCTGATAGATTGGGCAGAACAGAAAACTGATGTCCGGGCCTCTCCACTCCAGCCATTTCGAAACCAGTTTTGCGGTCTTTCTGGATGTGAAGGCAATTCTACCGTGGCCGAATGGGTCCGCCTTGCTGCGCCGGATGATCACGCGCAGAGTCCCGTCACACAAAAAATCCAGATCACTTGTTGTTAAGGCAACCAGTTCAGATCGCCGGGTAAGCAACTCGTATCCCAATGACAACATGGCTCGGTTTCGAAGACCCCATGGGTCGTTCGGCTGAACGTCCAGAAACATATTCAGATAATCCCGGGTCAGCCCCTTTGCCTGTTTGGGGCGCCCGTGTTTCGCCCGCTGAATGCGTCGAAACGTCAGATTTATATCTTCGTCATACGTCGGGTCCGGAAGACGCAGAAGTCTGTGCGCTTTCCGAATAGCGTAGAGGCGTCTCCGCACAGTTGATGGCGCTCTGTCTGGTGCCTGTTTTTCAAGAAAACAGCACACCGTCACCACGGACGCAGGAAAAGGTACAACAGCTTGATCTTCACACCAACTGACGAAGATTTGGACGTCAGAGTAGTAAGACCGCATTGTTGCGGGAGCGTACGCCCCCTCAAGGCGCTTGAATTCTGCGCGCCAGTCAAAGAGAGTCGTAGTTGAGCAATTCATATGTCACTTTTTATGCCACTATGACCCATAACGCAACAGGAATGCAGATCAGAGCAGCGAGAAACGCGCTCGGCTGGTCGATCGAGACCTTATCGGGAACGACTGGGGTTTCTATGCGCACTATCATTCGTTACGAAGACGTAGACGGAGTTCCACGCAATAGATCGGGGAACCTTGAGAAGGTTGTTGCGGCCCTCGAATCTGCCGGCATCGAATTCATCGGCACTCCGGATGACGGCCCCGGCATTCGCATTCACGCCCGCAAAGACTAATCCCAAGATAGGCGCACATTGGACACGATTTTTCTCATCATCAGCAAGGTGGTTTGGGCGTTTCTGCGCCCGGAGACACTACTTCTACTTCTCTTCGGTCTACCCTTCGTCTTGTTGCACCTTGGCCGCGTCAAGGCAGCATCACGATCACTTGGTTTCGCGTTGACCGTCGCGCTCTGCATCAGCATCTTTCCGGTTGGCAACCTTGTCCTGAACCCCCTTGAGCGCACCTACCAGTCACAACCTCAATTAGATGCTCCTACCGGCATCATCGTTCTTGGCGGTGCTGAAGACATTGGCCCGGACTACACAGGCCGCTTGGCTCAGGTGAACCACGCAGGTGAACGCCTAATCACAACAATAGAATTGGCCCGCCAGTTTCCCGAAGCCATTGTGCTTTATTCGGGTGGCAAAGTTGCCATCACCCCGGCGAAACAAGGCGCTTTCGAAGTTGGTCCAGACATACTAAGACAATTGGGGCTCCCAGAAGATCGCTTGATCATCGAAGGGCGCTCAAGGTCAACAGCAGAGAACGCTGTGCTCGCCCGTGCCATGGTGACCGATGGTGGTACGGGCACATGGATACTGATCACCAGCGCCTCCCACATGCCGCGCGCGATGGGGAGCTTCTGCGCAGCGGGATGGCAAAACCTAATCCCCTACCCGACGGATTATCGCGGCGGGGCATTCTGGGATCAGATTGGATGGAGCCTGGCAAAGAACCTCGTTGAGTTAAACACTGGGGTGAAGGAATGGGTTGGCTTGCTGGCGTACCGGATCACTGGAAGGACAGAGGCCATATTTCCGAAGAATTGTGACTAAAGCTCTCACCAAAAGCGCTCTGAAGTCAGTCGTATGACTGCGTTTCTAGACCCGCCGCCCCTCTCGCAAAACAGTCCAATCGCTCATCAACCTACCGCAAGAAGCTACCTTGGCGGGAATATGTAGACGCAGGCCACAACATATGGGACTATTTGACCCAATAATCTCGTTGCGTGCTGGGAGGAGCCGCAAATGGGCAGCTTAGAAGGGCACCATCCATGGCGAAAAATCTTACGCCTCCCGACCCCGCGCGTTTTGATCTGACCAGTTTCGCTGACCTTCTGCCACCGAGGGAACAGATCTTGGGTGAGGACCCCGGTTCATTTGAAGTATTCCACGATGGAATGGTGCAATCACTTGCACCTCTGACGCCCTACGAATGCGTCATCGCAGAAAACCTCATCTCTATTGAGTGGGAGATCTTTCAGCATCGGCGCATGCGCGATGCCGCCGTCCGCAAGAGCATTCGAAACGCCATCTGTGCAGCTGCCATTGCGCGGGGGAAGAAGGCTTACGAAACCACCCAGCAAGAAGCATGGGACGAACACGTGGAGGCAGGTGGCACAGAAGACGATTGGCAAGATTGGTATGAATGGGACGACCCCTTCTTAGGCGAAAAGGAAACCTCCAGAAACGCTGGTCTTGAACTTGCCAGGAAGGCGGTTTCCACTGATCCCGAAGACTACGCTGCAGCTTGCGCAGAAATCGAAGCTATGGGCCTTACTTTCATTGACCTTATGGGAGAGGCTTATCAACCCCGCAATTGGCAGGTCAAGGAACACGAAGACAAGCTGAAAGAGCTCGAACGCCGCCGACGTGAGGTCAAACGCGACTTCGATGGATTGCAAAATGCGCGCCCCTTTGAGGGCGAGGTCATCGAAGGATGACCTCTGACAAGATCGCTGCGCGCAACAGGGCCAACGCTCAAAAGAGCACAGGTCCCAAAACTGCACGAGGTAAAGCCGTCGTGTCACGCAATGCGCAACGACATGGTGCCACGTCAAAACCTGACCCACAATCGGTCGCTGCATGGCTTCAAATTATTCTGGATGACCCGGCATTAGAACCGGAGGCTTTCTTGAACGATGACCGCCGGATGACAACAGCGATGGCTCTGGCTGTGGCGGAGGTGAGATTGTCTTCCGCCAAGGCGTCGCTGGTCAGGTTTGAGAATGGAGAAGCCCCCATCTCAGACAAAGTCGTAGAGTTGGAAAATTTAATTGAGAATCTGACCGGCGCGTATCGCGAAGCAGGTATAACGAAGAGAGAAAGCCAATCCTATCTGTCTATTTTGCGGTACCTCAAGAGACGCGCGCTTTCTGACGCGGCTCCTAGTAGAAAGAACTATCGTTTGTTGCGCCGCTATGTGCGCGAAGCGAAGGCGCTGCGCAAAAAGGCGTTTCAGAACTGGTTGGATTTGACAAGCCAGACAAGCCCACAGGAGCACGAATTTGGCTGAAACCCCAATTTACCGAAACAAAGCCAAATACTACTCTAGATAGCTTTTCACGCGGGTTGCCCCGTAACCCATTGAAATTATTTACCCTGATGGCGACTCATTCTCTCTATTCGCGTCGGAAATTCATCAAATGCGCGATAACGCTTCATAGCGACAGTGCCACACCTATCCACTGCTACGCCATATCTTCACAGATGGCGGTTATACTGGGCCCAAGCTGAGAGGGCCTTGGAAAAGGTCGGGCGCTAGACCTTGCAGATCGTCAAACGCTCTGACACCGGGAAGGGCTTCGAGGTCATCCCGCGTCGCTGGGTTGTCGAGCGCACCAGTGCGTGGCTTGGGCGATGCCGCAGGATAGCGAAGGACTGGGAGAAAACCATCGCGAGCGCCGAAGCGTGGCTCCTCATTGCCCACATCAGGCGCGTGACCCGCATGATCGCAAGGGCATGACATCAATCAGATAGTTTTGAAACAGACTCTAATGCAGCGCGACAAACAAGATGAGAATCCAGCGTCAATCAGGATGAGAACGCGGGGGTTGGGCGTCGCAGGGAGGGCGTAGCCCGACTGGAGAGGCCCAACCCCCGCGTTTCGCCCAAATTGGGCGGGTCTGACGGT
>NZ_JAIMIA010000224.1 GCF_019966495.1 Tateyamaria pelophila
ATCCTGCACTGGGTTCACCGCGTGTTCTCGAACCTGAAGCGATGGGCGAAAGGTGTGTTCCACGGCCTCAGGAAACGACATCTGCAACGCTACCTCGATGAGTTCGTGTTCCGCTGGAACCGGCGACGACACATGTGCAGTGCCTTCGACACGCTGCTCGGAATCGGTGTCCGTCTCGCGCCTGCAACCTATCGCGATTTCGTCGACCAGCGCGTCTGAAAGCCATCTGTCATCATAAAAGCTACGTTTTATGCGCCCAAGCTGCGCCGCAAATTGATCCGATCCGCGCCTCAAGCCACAATCATCAGCTCTGTCGCCTCAACATGTAGTCTTGCCGGAACAAAGGGGATAAGCCTTTTGAGATGGCTTGCTGCGATAGGGTGTTTTGAAGGATTCAAAAGCATTTGCATAACTAATGAGCTTGTTGCCTGATGCATAACCCTTAATGTTTCCTCTGTTGTCTGTGTACGGCTGGCCTTTCGGGCATGTGGTCTTGAAATCGAAGAACTGTGTGACGTTACCGTTGGAATCTAGCGAACAAGCGTCGGGAAAGCTGCAACCAGCGAACGATACGCCTTGCGCTTCCGCCTGCGCGCGCGAAAGCTGGTTGCCACTTGAATTTGTGAGCGGTTTCTTATTGCTGTCATTATAACCGCGTTCGCCGCCGAGCGTCTGAGGGCTTGGCAAAGCAGCAATGGCTTGTTGACAACAATCATCGACGCGATTGCCGTATTCCGTACATAGCTCTGCAGGTCTAGAGGGTTGCGTATTGCGACAACAGTTGCAATGTATCTCCTGAAGTGATGTCCGTACAGCGATCTGTGGATCAACCTGCCCCATAAGGCATACTGTATTCTTGTTATTGTGAAACTTTTTATCCGTGTGCCGGCACGCGTTCTTTCCATCCATCTTCACGTCGAAAGAAAAGGTAATCCAGTCGGTCGCTTTCATGTTGACGCTTGACTTGACGCCGCCTGCCGTCCCTGCTTCGTCTCCGTTGGAGGAGCCGTATTGCGAGCCTTTTACGGCGATCATCTCACCCTTGGCCTTGACCGTCGTCGTGCCGCCCTTCAGTGATGATTGCTGCGCAATGTTGGGATAGGGAATTGGGACAGGGCCACCAGGGGATGGCGTTTTGCAAACGTCGGGAATGGTCGCTGTCGATATGCCAACTGTGCCCTTATAGGTCAGCCCAAGACCGTTCACCAGAATGTGGGTCGGCATCAGCTACCCCCTCGTCGTTCCAGAATCGCGGCTGCGCGGTGGCCCGCTTCGGAACTCGCCCAGATCATTGTGAGCGGTCCTTTGGCATAACCACGCGATTCGGCCTCGATTGCCAAGCCAGCGTACAGCGGACCGGAGGCTGCGCCAACATCTCCCCAACAGTCAGCGGGCGTTTTGAAATCGACCGCGTCTTCAAACAGCCCGGAAGTCTTCAGCACCGCGAACCCATACTCATTGCCGCGATAGCGCTCGCCGTTCATGTCACAGAATATCTGATCGACAAAGTGTCCCTCGGTAATCGAAATTGCGGCAGCCTTAAAGGCGGCGGCGAGCCCTTCACCCAAACAAATATCCTCGGTTTTGATCACGTTCTCTTCGATTTCGGAACCTGCGCCGATGAGATCCAGCTCGGTCCCGATCCGACCGGGTTTGGCAAGAAGAACGAAGCCAGCCGCTTCGCCCGGGCAGAACCCGTATATGTTGTTCTCAGAATGAAGCTGTTCGATATCATCGAGCCGTTCCAGCGTATCGGCATTCAGGTAGCTATCGATGCCTCCAATAAGCACGAAGTCCGCTTCGCCGGAAGCGATCAGATTTGCCCCGGCCTGCATTCCGACGATGCCTCCGGCATGACCCCCCATCCAATGACGAACGCGTGCAGGAATAATTGAGCCCTTAATTGCATCCAGCAGACGATCAGCCACAGCAGCGGTCATTTCGGCGTCCAGACCGGGTCGTACTTCACCAAAATTCAGCAGGATTGTTACTTTCGCTCCCCGATTTTCGATCGGAAGAAGCGCCTCCCGAACGGCCGGTAGCGCCAATTCGGTGAGACGCTCAACTCCTGACATATCCGGATCCAGACCGGCATCACGTGTTACCTTCATCGGTTGGCCGAACCGATCAATCATGAAAGGATGTTCACCAATTGCCGATATTCCAGCACGAACAGCCGCGGCGCTGGTGGCGCGGTTGAAGCCGAGGGGCGTGCGCATGCCACAGCCTAGAAGGGTTGCACGAGCCATATCAGTCCGGTCTCCAGACGCCTGTTCGGCGTATCGAATCGGGCGTTCCCATCCGCGGTCGAATACGGATCGTCGTACCTACTAGCTTTTCATCGCGACCCGGAGGCACTTCAAGAGCTGAGAGCCAAACCATTTCGAACCTTCGCCGGTTCGGCATCAGCCAAAGAGTGTGGACCGTTGGCGTCTGTCGGACATCGCCGCCCCCCTTGAATGTTGTAATCATGTCGAATGTGATCCGAGGCAAAATAAAACCAAGGAAACCGTCAGGTGTCATCCCGCCAATGCGCACTTCCTCATATCCCACAAGCGGCTCTGCCGTCTGCTGATCAAGCGGAGCGGAGCGGTAATAGCGCCGGTCGAAATCCACCGGGGGCAAAGGGTCACGATTCTGTGCCCACACCGCATCATAGGTGCCAGCGTAGCGGACCCGCGGCTGCCAGTGATGCGCGACAGGTCCCAAGGCTGCTGGTTTGCTCGATCGCGCGCCATGATAAGGAGCGTCCGGATACTCGATATTGGGCGCTTGTGTGTCAAATAGGTGCGAGGGATACCTGGCAAAACCGCATCCAGCCGGATTGCTGGGCTCCCACGCCTCCTTTTTTCCTTGCCGGTCCCAACCACCATAGGTCCTTTCCCAGGTGATGGGCATTTCAATGAATGGATTCGGCTCTGTCATCGCGAGCCCGAGAGCTCCAGAATAGATGCGTCGGTCCCCAACGACGTCGAGCGATTTATCTATGTCAGCGAGCTTGATCCGCACCTGTGATCGCGTCTCAGGGCGGCGATCTGGCGTGATCGCGCGCCCATTGACCAGAACATCAGTCCCCGTTTTCGAGAGCACAAAGTCACTGTCGGTGATTAGTCCTGTTGTCATCGGATCGCCCGCAAAAACCGGAAATCTCTGGACTTCTGTCTGTTCTTTAGCCGTACTTTGACGACCATCGAGATCGATTTTGAAAGAGGCCCGCACCGCGACCAGCCAGAACTCCGCGCCTCTTTCGTCACGTGTCCACGTCCGTTCGGCCGCAAACGGTGTCTCGTTTATCAAAAGCCACATGCACAAACCCCACAAACAGAGTGCGCCTCAATCGGGGTAACCAACCACAATATGCATTCTCTCGTCAGTTCCGATGGTTCAATACATTGCAAATCTAGTGTACCTTGAAAGTGCCGAGGACAAGGCGAGTATCGCAGCCAGAAAAAAGGCCGAATTATCAATTAGACACGTCGACATATCATAAAAATATCCACCCCATCACCAGCGAAGCTGTCCCTTCTTGCGGTGTATGAGACTGTGTAATTTCAGCCTATCATCACCTCAGTCGTTTGTCCGGGATTCGACAAAGCATTAAAAACACTCCGCAAAAGCGGACGCACCAAACAGGGATTGACCTATTGTAAGTTAGGCTCCGCGAAGCAATGCTAAAAAACTACGAAACACAATCGAGTTTAGCAAGTGAGCGCCCGCTTTCTCCCCACGGCACCTTCAATTTCGCAGTTTCAGCGAAGGTCCGCTCTCAGCCGATTCTGTGGAAAAACAAGGTGTTGCTGACGCAGAAAGTAGGGCTTTGAACTGGGCGCAAGCGCCTTTCTTGTCAGGCTTTGCGCGTTTACTGCGGTGCAGGAAAGATCTTTGCCAGTTTGCGGAGGAAGGCTTATCCCGTTTGATCCGGGAGCACATGATGTTGTCCTTCAAGGCTTGATAATCGGCCATGTTCATGTATTGT
>NZ_JAIMIA010000225.1 GCF_019966495.1 Tateyamaria pelophila
GATTTGCTGCTGCTCATAAATGCAAACGCTACAAAAATCCCCAACAATCAAAAAGACGGCCCTCACCGGAGGAATACGATGAAAATCAGATACTTGCTGAAAGATGGTGCTGCCTTAGCAGGGGAGCGCCTTCGACCGCTCGGCCACGTCTCCGTCGGTGGGTGTATCCATCTCAGACCAAGGAAACAAGGCCAAAAATCAATGTGAAGGCAAGCCAAGCTCTCGAACCATTGGTGCCTGCTTTGACTTCAAATCGGCACCCAGACGCATGGTCCGGTGGCAAGAATCTGGCAATTTTTGAGGCGGAGGCAAAAGAACTTCCTTGATGTCTTCCCGTTCCCTAACGCTTTAGGCGCGGCACGCAGGCGACGCGCAACAGGCCTCCGGGCCTACCTGGGCGACCACCGCGACACGCTTCTCAACTCGGCCGCGTTGCTCGGCGGCCAGCCTGGCGTCCGACTTGCGCAGTCCGTCCTCGACGGCTTCGACATTCTTGGCACACCGACACGGCGCACGATGCGGGCTCTCGACGATCTGCTCGATCTGTTAATGCTCGAGCACGTGCACGATCCAGAACGGATCGAGGCAGCGCATTTTGTGATGATCGACCCGGCGAGCCCAATCGTCGAGGAGATCTGCCTGCTCGCCGACGATCTCGACGATATGCTGGAAGCCTACCGGGCAGTGAAAGACGTCAGACCGGCCACCTTCGAGCATGAGGTGGCAGCATGAGCGGCGCGACCGGTCTTCATCCCAGCCTCACCAATCTCGTTGCCAGTGCAGAGCTGACGCCCGCCGTTGCGAGCCGTCTGGCGGCGATCGCGCTGATGCAGGCGCACATCGCGGACGAGGCGCTCCACGAGACGACCATCCCCAACCTCGCACCGGCCTAGCGCGGCCTCGCGAAGGACATCGCCCGCCGCCTCGGAACCATGCGGATCTTCCACGATAATCTCTTGCGCGCCTCGAGACGCTGATCGCATCGCTCGGCGTTGAAATCGGCAACGGGACCCATCCATTCTGGCATGGTGACGAAAACCATACCCGGGGTGGCTATCGCTCGGTTTTCGTCGAGCCAGGCGCGAGCGCGCTTGCTGAGGCCAAGGGCGACATCGTGCTGCTGCGCGATACCTTGCTGGCCGCACTGAGCGCTGCACATGTCCTGCACGATGCCAGCTTCCAGTTCGACTGATCGCCACCGGTGGCGCCTTGTAAAGGGCGCCGCCTCTTTGAGGGCCATCCTATGGCCCACGCTCGTGGGAGGATCACCAGGAGCGGGCGTGCCAACTCCATCCTTCTGCTGCTTGCTAGGCGCGCCCATTGACCAGAAAACCAAAAAAACCATCCAAAACATCATCTTGCGGCAAAACTAAGCCCAAAGTTTAATTTTTTTGATTTTTCGGCAACTGGCGCAAAAGCGTCGAACCCATCGTTCTGGTGTCACCCATATCGAAGGCGTGGATGGCCTCTTCCTCGCGAAAGGTGCCGTGGCTGGCGTTGGCGCTGAGATCGGTCTCGACAGCGATGACGCTGCTTCGCGCCTTGAGGCCGCCCAAGCCAAAACTTTCAAATCGGCCGCCTCCGATGGAGCACTGCGGTTCCGCCTTTGGTCGCGGTTGTCGGACGCCTTGGCGCTCCCGTCCGCTACACCGCTGTCCCAAAAATCCTGCACCCGATCGGCATCTGCATTTGCCGTGCGTGCTTCCGAGCGGCTCACGCCATCTATCCGGGCCCGCCATCGGAAGACCCAACATAGGATTCCCGACGGCGGTTTCGCCAAACAATTCGGCGGCAAGGCCAGCATTTCCGTGCAGCGGCCTTCGATCCGATCTTCTCTTCAAGGAGGATAGGACATGAACAATACAGACCAGCCCCACAATTATGACACTCGGGATCTTGCGCGGAAGCTCGACACCTGACACGACCTGCCATTGACGTGGTGAGCGCCATGTCCACCTGCGCGCGCGCGGCGCCCTCCCCCGCGCGTCCGCTTTCGATAAGTTTTCACGCTCTCTTCGAAATCCACCGAGGCGCTTTAAGTGTGTGATCTGCAAGGATCGTTTCAATGTGGTCGGCGAGCAGGCCGGGCGTCTCTTGGCACGATGAACTCCTGATCTAGCCTCAATGACCACCCTAACCTTGAGCTTGCGACTGTAGTTCTTCCATTTGCCAGCCAATCTCCTCTTCCTCGTCATCGTTGACGGCAAGTTTATCTGACTGTCTTGATTTCAGGCGTCCACCTCAAGAGATAGCGTTGAGCACATGACTGGAGGGTATGCGCGCTTCCTCTAGGCGCCCTTGACCTTGCCACCGTGGCAGTGCCCCTGTGGGCAATCTCCGCCGATTAGCGGTCAACAGTCGCCGCGCTGTGCGAAAACCCCTGACAACCAATCCCTAGTGCCAACGGCAACTAGCCCCGGTTCGCGTGCACCGACGCAGCCGGGGCATTTTTCAGAACATGCCGCGCCAGAAGTCAGTCGTCGGCTTCGCTCGGGTGGAAGCATTCATGTATTCAGCAAATGCCCTAAGTTCTGTTTGCAGTTGCTCCGGTGTGAACGTGCCGTTGCGCCATTCGCTCCAAAGATAGGTGAATGAACCTTCCACGTCATGCGGCGGCTGAATGTTGTCGTTAATGAACGTGCTTGTCAGCGGTGTTCGTTCCCACGTTGGGTCAGTGTTTTCATGCCAGATAGCCGCACACCTGCGGGTGTTATGAACGATTTCCAAGCGGTCCATCGAAAATGTAAATCTGTATCTGTCGTCGCGCCCCCAGCGGGGCGAGTAAAAATCTGCGTAGACTTCAACAGGGTCCATCGTAATTTCTTTTTGCTTCGATAGTGTTCCACTCGAACTCTCACCATATGGTCACCGCTCGTTTAATCAGCAAGTGCTTTCAATTATGCCGAAACACAAGCACGGTTAGCGTTGATCTTTCATCGGAGGGCCACGCCAAGGCTTTCGGGCGCGGTTTTTTATAGTTCCGGCACGCCAACTTCCTGCACAACAGAGCCGTCGCTTTCGACAGAACAGAAGGCTACCTTCACTTCGGGAAACTTCTTCCTGAATTTGGGTGAAAGCATCGCCTGAAATTCGTTGAACTCAACCATCGCAAGGTTGTCTCCGCGCGTCTTCACCCGGCAGAAAGTCAAGCCGCCGTCAAACTCAATCTCAAAGTCGTCGTCGTATGCCGCCAGGTGCCTTTTCAAATCGCCAACCGTCAGTGTCATTCGTATTTCTCCGCAAGGGTTCCTGACGCCCCGACGATAGAGGACGAAAGGCGAACACGCCAGCCAAAGACTACAAACCGTTGGATAGACAGCGACATGCAGTCACGGCTTCCAGAGCCTTCGGCAGGGCTTCAAGGGCCGTTCTGTGGGAACATTAACCTTAGGCGACGCTTAGGCAATGGTCCCTTCCGGGGAAATTATCCAATAAAATCAGAGATATTGGTGGGCGACCCTGGAATCGAATTTAGCATAGTAAGCTTGGGTATATATTTCTTATGTTTTATTGGAGTATTCGTGCGGCACAGATTGATGCGTTATGATAAATGTATCGAAAAACACTGATGTTGTATCGAAAATTGAAGGTTGAACACCTATCAACCAAAGAACTGCAATCAATCATCAACGATGCAGATGGCGATTACATACCACCCTAGCAACGGTCAGTGCATTGTGTATCAGTTGTTGTGACCACCTTTACCATATGGATGAATTAAGTGTTTGATTTTTATTCCAACGATTACCGCAGGGCAATCGCGTTTGGCATCATGCCTCTTACAGCCCATTGAGAACGCTGCATAAGAATGCCTCGTCCCATCCAGCTCGCTTGAGTTTAATGCTGAGAGAGCCTTTGGATGTGTCGCGTC
>NZ_JAIMIA010000226.1 GCF_019966495.1 Tateyamaria pelophila
TGAGCCCTCCGTATGCTTCAGGCTCATTTCCGATAATAATCAGACAATTCCTACGAGGGCGATGGGAGCGCGCTTACGATCGACTGATGAGAGAAGTGATCCAAAATGAAGAAGCGAAAGAACCATTCGGCGGATTTCAAGGCGCGTGTAGCGATTGAAGCGATCCGTGAGGAACTGACCCTATCGGAGTTGGCGAAGAAGTATGGCGTGCATGCGGGGCAGATCAGTACGTGGAAGCGTGCTGCCCTTGATAACATGTCGTCAGCGTTTGAGCGGCGGGGTCGCGCGCCGGACACACCAAGCCCTGCCGACATTGAGAAGCTACATTCGAAGATTGGGCAGCTTGTTGTAGAACGGGATTTTTTGTCCAATGCCTCGCACCAACTGCTCGGGACGCGCGGCAAAAAATGGTGAGCAAGGATCACAAGCTGAGCCTGCGCCGACAGTGTGCGCTGCTGACGTTGGCACGGTCCAACCTGTATTATGAGCCGAAGGGCGAGAGAGCCGAGAACCTGCGGTTTATGGAGATCATTGATAAGCAGTTCCTTGAAACGCCTTGGTATGGGTCGCGTCAAATGGCCCGCTACATGCAACGCAATGGCCATAAATGCGGGCGTCACCGTGTCCGGCGTCTGATGCGTCTCATGCGGTTGGTGCCGATCTATCAGGAGCCCAACACCAGCAAGAAGCACCCGCAGCATAAGATCTGGCCCTATCTGCTGAGGAACGTGGTGATCGACCGGCCGAACCAAGTCTGGTGTGCGGATATTACCTACATCCCGATGCGGCGTGGGTTCCTGTACCTTGTGGCAATCATGGACTGGTACAGTCGCAAGGTCTTGGCCTGGAGGATGTCCAACAGTATGGACGCTGAGTTCTGCGTTGAAGCCTTGAAAGAGGCCTTGGCCACGCATGGCACGCCGGAGGTATTCAACACGGACCAAGGCAGCCAGTTTACCAGCGGCGACTGGATCGACGTATTGAGCGATGCAAAGATCAAAATCAGCATGGACGGTAAGGGCCGCTGGATCGATAACCGTATGATCGAGCGTCTGTGGCGGTCACTGAAGTATGAATGCGTGTATCTGCATGCCTTCGAGAGAGGTTCAGAGGCCAAGGCTGGCATCCGGAAATGGCTGGATTATTACAACGCTGAGCGCCCACACTCGACCCACGGCATCTTGACCCCCGATGAGGCCTATGCGAGCAAAAAAGAACCAGTGAGATTAGCAGCCTGATAGGAAACCATGATCCATCTTAACAAGGCTGCAAAGTGGTCGAAAAACCAGGACCACCTCTGCTTACGGATGAATTGCTGCCCTGGAACTGGTCGCCAGTGGCATCCGCAATGAGCAGTCAAGCCGCGTAGGCAGCGGTATCAATGAAGCGGTTACGTACTACCTGCCGGGATGTGACAATTACTCTTCCAAGCGAAGTATCAATGAAAGCGTGCGCAAGTTGCTTGCCAACCGCTCCGAAACATACTCGAGTGCATATGTCTGAAATTTCAGAGCCAAGTCAGGATCTTCGGACTTCATGCGTTCGAATGCGACATCTGTCAAAACATGAGCGGTTCCTTTGCTGTCCGCTATGCCTACCGCAAGCGTCCCCACGTTTCCTTGCCTAAAAAAGCTGGCGACGCCGACCATAGAACCAGGGCCCGCGCCTCTTATTCGATGCTTTTCGCCATCCAATTCATCGAGGTAGATGGAAACGGTCCCTTGCTCGATGAAGTGCAGCAAACGCTGCTTAATGCCGGGTTGTGAAACTACGTCGCCCTGAGAGAATTCAGTCGTTTCCAAGTAACTTCGGAACTTTTGAACAACAGCCTTGGCCTTAAAAACCTCAATCAACCTATCATCAATCGGCAAAGCTTTTGGGCTTGGATCAACGCCAGCCGTTCTGAGAAGGAAATCTTCGCACCATTCCAGGGCGCTGTCTGCATCCTTAAAGATTGGCTCGATAACAGCGTCGCCATCAAGGAACTCTTCCTCATGCAATTGTTGATCGATTTCTGCGGGGACGTGAGCCAAGGCGAGTTGCGTTCCGACTTCCAGCGCCTTCTTCTTGATCTTGACCAGACCGTGAACAGCAGAAGTATCCAGACCAGACACTAGCTGAAAATCAAGGATTACAAACTCAGGCGGGCCAGCTTCTCTTGTCAGGGCTCCTACCACTTCCTCGTACAGTTTGATTGAGGATGCAAAGAAGATGAAACCATGGAGTTTGAGATATAGAATCTTCTGCCCCTCGGAGGACAAGGCCTTTCGGTGGTCATCAGGGCGATCGACGTTGCTCGAGAAATCACTTCCATCCATTGCCAAGCGAACAACATTTAGCTTGCTGTAGCTGACTACGAACAACACAACAGCTGCGGCCACGCCGGTCGCTACACCCTCCAGAAACCCGATAAACTCGACGACAAAGAGGATCGTAAATATTATCGCAACGTCACCGCGCCCGAGATTAGACCAGCTTTTGACCACCCAATCATAAAGGAAGCCCAGTCCGATGAACATTACCAAGCCGCCAAGCACAAATTTTGGGAAGACAGACAGAGCACCAGCTCCGACTGTCATCGTAAGAAGGCAGAACACTGCGACGACGACCCCGACGAGCCGACTATCTCCACGCATCCGACGCCCAAGAGTAGAGAGGCTGACATAATGATATCCAACAAGGCTTCCGCCGGGCGCAGCAAGAAGGTTTGCAATACCGGCCAGGCGCATCTCGCGATGGACATCTATGTCACGGTTAAAGGCTGACTCGAGCGCTGTGAGGTTCAGAAGTACCGAGATGAGCGCGATCGAAAGAATAGTGGCCAACCCGGTGAACTCTGTCACAAACAATGTCCAGTCGGCTGCAAGGAAGGTGGAAAGAGGTACTGGCTTCCACAATGCGCCCTCCCCAAATGGTTGCAACAACCAGCCCTCGGCAATGGCTTCCTGACTCGAAGCACCACTCAGGAACAAAGTGATATGGAAGAGTGCCACCGCGCTTAAGATGAGCCCGGGCATGATGAAAACATTGGAGTATTTGAGGGAAACGAAGAGTGTAATGAGAGCGAATACGGCTCCGGGCAGCCACAGATGCATCACTTCGCCGAGCGCACTGAGTTGGGTGAAATCAAACGTTTGATCTGCCATAACGCTGAAGGAGCCCTTGAAAAGCAACCACCCAGTTGCCGCCAGAAAACCAGCGATCACTGGATATGGTATCAGCTGGACAAAGGCTGCGAGCCGCCATCGGCCAACGAGGTAGAAGATCACGCCTGAAAGAGCAGTCGACACCACCATTATTACGACCGCCTGGGCAAACAGCATTTCAGGAGAGAGCGCGCTCCCGGGAAGTTGGGAGAGAGTGGCAATCATGACAGCGATGATTGCCGTTGGGTTGTCTTGCGGCAAAGCCACAACGCCGCGAAGCTCGCTGAAGAGACCAATGACGAGCGCAATGACAACACCGCCAAAGAGGAGTTGCCCTGTCGCTCGCGGCACGAAGCCGGAGAGTTCACCGGTAAATATCACGGCCGAATATGAAAACATGAAAGTGACAGTCAGTACACCTGCAACCAACCCGGCAGTGATACTGGGCACGACAACGGGGCCACGTAAGTTTTCCTTCAGTTCCGTTTTCAAGCCCGTCTGCATCAATCCTAATTCCCTCTCAGCATTGCCGTCGATCTATTTACAAGGTTGCCGTTTCTCGGACTTATGGCTTCCAATCGAAAGGCGCATCAACCTGTTCGAAAAACCACATGACTGTAAGCACCAAGGGAACCCCCTCTTATATGGCATGATCTGATCTGGGAGTATTGCGCGAGGCTGGCGTTGGTTGCTG
>NZ_JAIMIA010000227.1 GCF_019966495.1 Tateyamaria pelophila
CTAAGAAACAGGACTACCGAATTCCGGCTGCGGCTTGATCGTTTAAACCGGAACAACCGCGTGTGAGACGTCTGGAGGGCACCGTAAAGTTAGTGCACGGGTTGAGCTGATGTGGGATGGAGCCGAATGATCAAAATAAACGCCGCACCGCTCTATCACCGCCATCGTTTCCCGTCAGACGTGATCGCCCAAGCGGTCTGGCTGTACTTCAGGTTTCCGCTCAGTTTGCGGATGGTCGAGGATCTGTTGGCTGAACGCGGCATCACAGTTTCGCATCAAACAGTCCGGGCTTGGGCTGAGAAATTCGGGCGTCACTTTGCCGCCGACATCCGCCGCCGATCGATGGGTCAGTTTGCTGCCAAGTGGCATTTGGATGAAGTCGTGATCACGATGAGCGGCAAGAAACATTGGCTCTGGCGTGCGGTCGATCAGGACGGTTTCGCTATAGATGTGCTGGTGCAAAGCCGTCGTAATGCAACGGCAGCCAAGCGCCTCATGCGTAAGCTGCTCAAGCGACAAGGATCAGTTCCACGCGTCATGATCACTGACAAACTGCGGTCATATGGAGCGGCAAAACGGGAGATTATGCCCGGTGTCGAACATCGGTCGCACAAGGGTTTGAATAACCGTGCGGAGAATTCCCACCAGCCAACCCGACAGCGAGAGAGGGTGATGAAGAAATTCAAATCGCCTGGCCATTTGCAGCGATTTCTTTCCATCCACGATCCCATAGCCAACCTGTTCCACCTCCCACGCCACGAAATGCCATCCACCGAATTCCGCGAAATGAGATCGCTGGCCATTCAAACCTGGCGCGATATCGCTCAAGTTGAAGCGGCGTAAGGCCAAGACCTCCGAATTCCATTGGCCAACGTCTGTTAACTTTACGGTGCCCGGGCAGCAGCTCCGCCTCGCGTGCCTCCAACCATGCTTTTGCCACACCCGCCTGACACTTTGGACAATGGCGGTTCCGGCAGCTAATGGGCGTCGCCCATTACATCCAATGATCAAGGCCAGGCGCGACTTCGCGCTTGGCGGTGCCGTAGGATCGCAATTTGTCCGTAATGATCCTCTTGGGAACGAAGCCCCAACGTTTCATCAGCTTGACCAAAAGTCGCTTTGCCGCGCGCTTGTCTCGCCTCGATTGCAGAATTTCCTCAAGAACAACGCCGTGTGGTCGACGGCACGCCACAGCCAGTATGACCGGTCCGCGATCTTCACGACGACTTCGTCCAGGTGCCAGACATCGCCGGGGCGCGGCTGCCGTCGCCGTAGAACGTGGGCGATCAGGGGGCCGAACTTGACGGTCCAGCGTCGGATCGTTTCATACGAAACGTCCACGCCACGTTCCAGCATCAGCTCCTCGACCTCGCGCAGGCTCAAGTTGAACCGGACGTAGAGCCAGACAACATAAGCAATGATCTGGGCGGAAACCGGTGGCGCTTGTAGTTGATTTTCAATGTCTGCATCGACACCGCCTACGCCCAGATCAATGAACCAGCAACCTCAGGGGTTCTGTCGCAAAGTTTGACGAATTGCGGACTCATAGCTGACGCTGGACACAGTTATCCAGCAAGCGCCGCAAATTGCTGGAATGCGGATTGTCCTGACGTCTCGAATTGTCGCTTGCGGATCATGTGGGCAACTTCGATGCCGTCCAGAGTTGCAGAGGCTGAGATGAAGGATTTGAACCCCTTCATCTGTCGTGTCAGCTTCTTGATGAATCTGTGGTCCTGCTCAATAATGTTGTTCAGATATTTAACCTGCAGGACTTCGATCAGCCAGAACCACCCGTTCAATATCAGCAGGCAATTCATGTTCTGCAGCCGGGCGAGATTTGCGCCGCATTTGTCGATCACAACTCTGTCGGGGAAGCCGTTGTTGCCGATTGCCCGGGAGAAGAATGCTGTTGCCGCAGCTTCGTCACGGTGCTCTGACAGCATGAAATCAAGGGTTTTGCCGAATTTGTCGATGGCCCGGTAATTGTAGACCCACTTGCCTTTGACCTTGATGTAAGTCTCGTCCATTTCCCGGCAGGGAACTGCGCAGCAGTGTCCCGAGAGGGCATCCGCCAGGAAACAGCTGTCGGTCGCTTCCTGGCCTGGGCGTTTGCGGCGATCAACGGGGCATATTTCAAGACCCACCGGTTCAGGCTAGCATGGTCAACTTCGACACCTCGTTCCGCCATGATCTCCTCCAAATCGCGATAGGAAACCGCATATCGGACTTAGAAAAACACCGCGTACAGGATGACATTTTTCGGATACTGGTTGCCTTTGAAGTCAATCGTCACGTTCCGAAACTCACCTTCGAATTCAAAGGTCGGCGCCTATCACAGCTTGGTAAGCAGGCCCATATTCCAAAAGTTTGCGACAGAACCGGATCGCCTCTTGACATGTACAGTATTCTGTCCATATTGATGTGCGAACAATGGAGATCAGCATGGATGTAGTAACTTATACCGATGCGCGTGCATCGCTCAAGGACGTGATGGACCGGGTCATCCACGATCATGTCGAGGTCGTCGTGACCCGCAAGAAACGTGAAGCTGTCGTGATGATCTCACTCGATGAATACAACGCGATCCAGGAAACGCTGCATTTGCAGAAGAGTCCCGAGAACGTGCGGCGCCTTCAGTCTGCAATCGCTCAATTGAACGCAGGCCAAGGGATCGAACGTGATATCGAGTTGTGAGGCTCATCTTCTCCGATCAGGCTTGGGAGGACTACCTCTGGTGGCAATCCGCCGGCAACGAAAAGGGCTTGCAGAGGATCAATGAGCTTATCAAAGGAACGCAACGGATTCCCTTCAAAGGGATAGGCAAACCTGAGCCACTGAAAGGCGATCTCAGCGGCTGGTGGTCTCGGCGCATAACGAGTGAACACCGTTTCGTCTACCGAGTGAGCGGCAAGGGCGATGGCCAAAGCTTGGAGGTCGCCCAGCTTCGATACCATTACTGATAGTTGTATGCGCAAACGTCATTTAACATATGCGGGCTTATACGATTCCAAACCGCGAGTGGCGCACATGCGCTTGAAAGCTTGGCGCCTCGATTGATCCCTGCCCTAGTATTGCGGCCTTTTGCGAACAGCACGCGGCGCGCCGACGGCGGTCGTGTTATCTGCTGGCAGTTGGCCGGTCGAGCGTGTGGTATCGCAGCATTCGATCAGATGATGCTGAGGGTCGTAAGCTTTCTGAGATCCCGAATCCATTCAAGGTCAGAGTGGAACCTACTAGGCAAGTTTAATTTGCGCTGGCTCAAAGCACTGATTTCATTGAAGGCTTGAGTGTGTCTTTGGGGCTACTGGCTTAGCCAAATGACTCCCGCATTCCCCAAGTAGATCTCTGATTTCGCTGTCTTGAACGTGATATTTTCTATATATATCATGGCGTTGGTTGCTGCGGAGGATGTGTTTCATGGATCACCCAGAGGGTGCGGGCTTGCAGCGGGCAGATCGTGTGGATTTTGACCCTCGCGTGCGGCTGGAATTCCGGGGCGCTCAGCTCAGTTCGGATGGCGGCCTTCTGGTGATGCGCGAGCTTGATGACGCGCTCGGTCTGTCCAATCTGGCGTCTGCTGCCCTGTGCGATAATCGCCGTGGCAAGAACACGATCCACCGGCTCGACGGGCTGTTTCGGCAATCGGTCTACGGCCGGTTGGCAGGATACGGGGACGTCAATGACGCCGACCGTCTCGCGCTCGATCCCGTGATGCGCCAGGTTGTCGGTGGCCGTGCCGTCGATGCGCATGCCGCATCCACGTCGCAGATGGGCCGGTTCGAGACCGAGGGACTGGCGACCGCAGAGAACCGGGCGGCTCTGTCTGA
>NZ_JAIMIA010000228.1 GCF_019966495.1 Tateyamaria pelophila
CGCCCGTTGTTTGAACGAAACTGAATCACAAAACTATGCAATCAAACAAGAATTAATGGGTGTGCTGCCTAAATTTCCAGACGTCAGGTTACAGTACCGCCGTCGCGCTCAATGGCGTCAAAGGCGTAGCGAAGCATCAAAGGTTGCAAGGCACTACGCGCATCCGAAACCTCATCAATGACATATCCACGCACATACCCGTACAGCCCGCCCGTGTCATAGGCGGTCAACCCAGCGCGCTCACAAATCTCTCCGACAACCGAAGCCAGAGTTCGGCCGGATGTTCGCCCGTTGATCCAATGCCCCCTCGGATAGTTTTCACCATCGGACCACGTGCTGACGGCATTGGGAAAAAACGGATAGGGTCGCGTGTCCCAGGCCCAAACAAAAGCACGGCTCATATCAATCATCGGACCCGAATAAACCTCCGACAAGGGATTGTTCTCGACACGCCCCCAATACGAGTGCATCGCCCTCAGGTATTGCTTTTGGATCAACTCATCGCGTGCGCCGTTCGAGAACTTGGGCAAGCTGCTTTCCGAAGACTTCTGATCCAGAAACTTGTTCGGTTGATTCGTACCTTTGTCGATCGCTGCGCAGCCAAGCTCGGTGAACCAAATGGGTTTCGATTGCGGCTCCCAAGCCGTCGGAAGTTCAGCCCGTTTGCCATCGACGCGCTCATGATGTGCATTACGCCACCAGTTCAGGATATCCTTGTACCGCCATATCCAAGGCTCATCATATGCCCCATCAGTGATCGGCGTCCGGATTTGCGCGGCTTCGGCGTCCACCGAGTGATAAAACCAATCATACCCCTGACCACCTGCAATATTCGAGCGCAGATACTCCAAGTCGTAAATGCTGCCCCATTCGGCATCGAGGTGATCAGTGCCCTCCCGCCAATCCGAGAGTGGCATATAGTTGTCGATCCCGATGAAATCGATGTTGTCATCCGCCCAGAGCGGATCAAGATGAAAATACCGATTGCCGGTTCCATCCTGTGGCTGATACCCGAAATATTCTGTCCAATCCGCCGCATAGCTGATTTTGGTGTTCGGCCCGAGGATGTTGCGCACTTCAGCAGCAAGCGCCTGAAGGCGTTCCACGACGACGAACCGATTTGCCGCACCCCGGATCTGTGTCAATCCCCGAAATTCCGACCCGATACAAAACGAGTCAACACCACCGGCCGAGACACACAACGCAGCATAATGCAGGATAAACCGGGACAAAGACCATTCGTCGACAGGCCCAGAGTACGTCACATCCTTACCCACCTCAAAATCCGCAGAAGTCACCGTTCCAAAGAAAGCATCGACTTCGGCATCTGCGGCGGCGGTCCCATCTGGCGACCCATCGACGCCAGGAGCAACCGACAGCGTAATGCGCCCGCGCCACGGCAAGTAAGGCTGAGTGCTACCTGGTTCATATGGATTTGGAAGTGTGTTGCCTTCGGACTGATCCATCAAAACGAATGGATAGAACATGATGGCCTTGCCCGCAGCATTCATGGCTTGAATTGCCTCAACGACGGATTGATCCGACGGCGTTCCACCGTAAATCGGCCGGTCATCAACGGTGGCGATCTCGTCAGCTGCCTCCCGACGCAGTCCGGACACACGCCAGCGCATGTTGCGCCCTTCGATGTCGCGGCGCTCAACTTTTGGTTTCAAAGTGCATTCGCCACAGCGCAAGTCATTACCAAACCATGACACGATCAAGGAAGCCGCTTCACAATTGGGCAACTCGTCTTGCAGGCTATCAAGAGATACTGTGAAATCTGTTTGTCCAGCAGGCGTATTGATATTGGCACTCCACCGGCCACGATCTCCGTCGGCATAGGTCACCGGGGTCGTTGCAAGGGCGTATTCGCCCGTTCCCGGCATCAATGCCACGCCACGGATCGCCCGCGTCATCTCCTCGTCTGCGCCCGCCTCATCGGGCTGCTCCGGGCGCACAACTTCAAAGGAAAACTGCGGCACACGGTTACCAAAGGGCTGCAACAGCAGATCCTCCAAAACCACATAGGCGGTACCTCGATAGGCGGGCACATTCCCTTGACCCTCGATGGCCTCCATCACCGGATCCGGCAACTGATCGGCAGAACCGGAGTAGACCCGCATATTGAGGTCGGAAATCGCGACCTCTTCTCCATCGGCCCATACCCGTCCGATGCGGGTAATCTCGCCTTCACACACGGCCAGCGCCAGACTGACGGAATAGGTATATTCGCGTGTCTTGGGCCCGCTCGGTGCGCCCTTGCCACCGCCCGATACGGTTTTGGCTTCCAAAAAGTCCGAAGCCCAGATGACATGTCCCCCCATGCGCATCCGGCCATACAGCTGCGAAATCGCCAGGCCCTCGCCTGAATTGGTCAGACGGAAACGGTCGACTTTGCCATGCTCAACAACGTCGGATCCCTGACCCATCAAGCGCTGGTCCACAACCCGTCCCAAAGTGGCACCGACGACACGCCCGATGGCGACCGAAGACAGTCCCGCCAAGGTTCCGCCCATAGATCCACCGATGGCCGCACCCGCAGCCGCAAGAACAACAGTCGCCATCAGATGACCTCCTCAGTCGGAAATTCAAAACGCGCAACGATGCGCCGCGCCCATGGGGCGCTCAGCGGGCTTTCAACAACACCATGACCGCTATAGGCATGAATGAAGCGAGCGGATTTTCCCGTTGCTGATTGAATGCCCAGATGTTTCGCCACCGATCCGTCTTTCATCCGAAACAGGATCACATCCGCTGGGGCTGCTTCCCCCAAAGGCTTACGCACGAGGTGCCGCGCCGCAGCGTCCCAAAGACGCTCTTCGCCCTGTGGTTCCGACCAATCGCGGGAATAGGCCGGCGGGCGCTCGGGTTCCGCCCCGATCACTGCGCGCCAAACACCCCGCACCAGGCCCAAACAGTCGCAACCGGCATTTTTGACCGCCATTTGGTGAACATAGGGAGTTCCGATCCACAAGGTTGCCTCCGCGATGATACGTGCGTTCTGTAAGGTCATCGCAGGCTTCCTCCGGTGTTCGTGCCGTTTTTGGTCGGATAGGCCATCACCCAATCTTCGTTGGGCAAATCGGGGAATCCTTGGAAATTCAGAAGGTTATTGAACTTCAACCGACAGGTATCAAACCGCTTGTCACAGCCGGTCGTCAGGCGCAGTTGGGCCGTCGTCTCGACGAGACCTCGAACCGGTTGCCACAATTCAATGCGGCGCACGCCGTTTGCAATCACATCGTGCTTGATCATGCCCCACAGGCCTTGTGCCGCGCCGTCAAGCACGTCCAACCGACCGCGCAAGAACCAGCCAGGCTCAAACCCATTCAAATCGTCCCATTCGAATACGCGACCATCCGTGATACGATCCGCTGGTCCGTCATGGCGATACCCCGGAGTTGTTACGTCGAAACTGCATCCTTCATCGCCCAAAACCGCAGTGCACGGCTTTTGAAATATCCGTCCGGAAGGACGGTTCAACGCCTCTGTCAGGCCCCGCAACTCCGCATGAAACGCACCTCCGGCACGACGGATTTCTCCGATGCTGCCGCGAAACTGCAACCAACGGACATCGGTATCCGCCCAATTCACCAACCAGGCTCGCACCTCGGCACCGTCAAACCGACGGTACTGTAACCTGACGTCTGGAAATTTAGTTGGAGATTGCGCTGAGAGCCCCTGCCGAGGCGTGCCCCGGCAGAG
>NZ_JAIMIA010000229.1 GCF_019966495.1 Tateyamaria pelophila
ACATCACGCAATTTCCTGTCGATGATCAAACTGGCATCCGTCAGGCTGTGGATCGAGTTTTATGAGTCCGCTGCCTAGAGAAGCTGACCTTCGCTGCAAGCGCGAGCCATCCATCCCGCGGGGTTGGAAGCCGACATTCAGGCCACCCCAAACTGGGCTTGGCGCTGCGCTGCCGCAAGTCGTCTTCAAGCCCGACTGGAAAAGCCACGGCAAAGCTGCCCCCTTCAAGCGCAACGACAAGATGTTGGAGATCCAGCCTCAAGGTCTGATCACAACACCAGAGTCAGGGATCACGGAGAATATCGTGGATAAAGCGCGAAAGCTCGGTATTCGCGTCAAAAGGATCGGGGCGTAAGCCCCGGTTCACGCGCCTCGCAACAAGTCCTGAACGACTGACGGTTTTTTGGCGATGAGTGCTAACAGGACCTGTGCCGGTCCCGTCGGATGCCGACGTCCGTGTTCCCAATTTAGCAAGGTTCCTTTTGCCACACCGATGCTTTTGGCGAATGCGGCCTGTGATAGGCCGGTTTGCTGTCGGACCTCTGCGACATTGACGCTGGTTACAGTAACCTCATGCACCTTCGCATCAGCGGCATCACCTTTGGCAAAGGCCAGAGCCTCTTCCAGCCCATTTTTTACGCTCTCAAATGCACTCATGTTCCATCTCCATATCTTGAGACAATCGCTTTGCTCATCTCGACGGCCGCAGCTTGCTCTGTCTTTGACAGGTTGGCCTTCTCATTTTTGGCGAATACTGTGATCAGAAAAATCGGCATGTGAGTTCCGCCAAATACATAGATCGTCCTGAATCCACCACTCTTACCGCCTCCGTCCCGAGGTATACGTACTTTGCGCAGACCACCGCCGAGGGACACGCCGGCCTCAGGGTTAGCGGCGACGAAGCTTATTGCAGCCTCGCGTTCCCGGTCAGACATGATTGCCTTGGCGCGCCTCTGAAATTCGGGAAGCTCAACAACAGTCTGCAATCGTGTCATCGCTTCAATCCGTATAGGCGTCATTGACTTATGTGTCAATGACGTATGTTATCCTGATTGCGTATGCAAGTCATAATATGGCTGACCTCGCCGCCGTCTTGCCGACTCTGAGAGATCGTTCATCTGCTGTTTGGTTTCCAGGCTTTTGATCAAGAACGTTGCAATGCTTTATGTCCGTAAGCGTCCGGGCTGACTGCTCTGCCGGGCATAGAGTGTGTTTGATAGTGTCCGCTTTGGATAGCGGACACTATGGGGCAGCGAATGGCGCGTCGGACGAAGCGGCTTTGGACGGACGAAGAGAAGCGGTCGATCTGTTTTCAGACGACGGCAGCGGGTGTTTCGGTGGCGCAGGTCGCCCGCCGTTACGCGATGAACGCGAACATGATTTTCAAATGGTTGCGTGATCCTCGATATGCGCCAGATCCTGAAGCGGTTGAGGATCTGGGAGATGATGCGCCCTGTTTCCTGCCGGTTGAGATCGTTGACCGGCCCCGGAACGAAGACACGGTCCCGACGCCTGACGCCAAGCCCGCGCGCAGCGCAATTGAGATCGACATTGCAGGCGGTCATAGGCTGAGGATCATCGGTTGCTACGATCCCGAAGCATTGGCCCGGCTCATCCGAGGCCTGTCTGCATGATCCCGGTTCCGGCGAACACACGGGTGTGGCTTGCAGCGGGTGTGACCGATATGCGGCGCGGGTTCACGACGCTGGCGGCCCAGGCAGAGCAGACGCTGAAGCAGGACCCGTTTGCGGGTCACATGTTTGTCTTCCGCGGCCGCCGCGGCGATCTGATCAAGATCATCTGGTGGGACGGCCAAGGCGCGTGCCTATTCAGCAAACGGCTTGAGAAGGGCCGGTTTGTTTGGCCATCGGCGAAGGAGGGCAAGATCGCCCTGACAGCTGCCCAGTTGGCGATGCTCTTGGAGGGGATCGACTGGCGTCTGCCGCAACGCAGCTGGAAGCCGCTCAAGGCAGGATAAAGCGACGGTGATTGCCCGCGTGGGATTCCCGTCGCACCGTTGTTTTGCTATGGTCCGACCATGTTGGACGTGGCCAAATCCCTGCCGGAAGACCCTGATGAACTGAGACAGTTCACAGCGCTGTTGCTGGCTGAGGTGAAGTCGCAGGCGGTCCTGATCGAGAAGTTGCGGCATCAACTGGCGGGCCATCGCAGCCATCGGTTCGGCGCCTCTTCCGAGAGCATCGAACAGCTTCAACTGGCATTGGAGACGAGCGAGATCGCTGTCGCCAAGATGACGGCGAAGCTGCGGCTTCCCGACGAGGAGCCGAAGGACAAGCCGAAGCGCCGGCCGATCCCCGATCACATCCCACGCATGGAAGTCGAACTGACGACGGGCGACGACGATTGCGCCCATTGTGGTGGTGCGCTGCGCCGACTGGGGGAGGATGTGACCGAAGAGTTGGAGTATGTTCCCGGCCGGTTCATCGTGAACCGCATCGTGCGGCCCCGCTTTGCATGTTCGGGTTGCGAGGGCTTCTCGCAGGCTGCTTTGCCATCACGCCCGATCGAACGGGGCCGTCCCGGACCCGGCCTGCTGGCACATGTGCTGGTCAACAAATACGCCGATCACCTACCGCTCTATCGCCAGAGCGGCATCTTCGAGCGCGACGGGATCGACATTGACCGCTCAACGCTAGCCGATTGGGTTGGCAAATCCACGGCCCTTTTGGAACCGCTCGCAGATGCCATTGGACGGCACGTGCTGGCTGGACAGGCCATCTTCGCAAACGACACCCCGGTGAAGATGCTGGCCCCCGGCACCGGCAAGACAGCAACAGCGCGGCTCTGGGCTTATGGCCGGGATGAACGACCGTGGGACGGTGATGCCCCACCTGCCAGTTGGTATCAGTTCTCGCCAGATCGCAAAGGGCAGCATCCGAAGGATCACCTCGCAAAGTATCAAGGCTGGATGCACGCGGATGGCTATGCCGGGTTCGAGGACATCTACCGTTCCGGAGACATCCGCGAGGTCGCTTGCATGGCACATGTGCGCCGTAAGTTTGTCGACATCCACCGAGCCCAAGGCTCGGCCATAGCCGATGAAGCCATCCGGTGCATCGCGCAGCTCTACGCGGTCGAGAAGGACGCGCGGGGATCACCACCCGAGTTGCGGGTCGAGATCAGGCAAGCCAGGGCAAAGCCGATCTTCAATGATCTCGAGGTCTGGCTGCATGCTCAGTTGCCCAGCATCTCCGGAAAGTCGCCGCTGGCGGCCGCGATCCGTTATGCCCTGACCCGCATGGAAAGGCTCAAACCCTACCTCGATCACGGCATCCTGGAACTCGACAACAACACGGCCGAACGCGCGATGCGCTCCATCGCCATTGGCCGGAAAAATTATCTCTTCGTGGGCTCGCAGACTGGTGGAAAGGCCGCCGCAATCGCCTACACCCTGATCGAGACAGCCAAACTGAACGGTATCGATCCGCAGGCCTGGCTGGCCGACACACTTGCACGCATCTCTGACTACAAGATCAACCGGGTCGACGATCTCCTGCCGTGGAAAACCGCGACATAGGGCGGTCAGACCGGACGCTTACTTATGTCCGTCCAACCGAAAAGTTGAGCAGCCGACCATGGTCAGTGAAGGACCACCGGCTGACGCCGGGGGCATCATTTGTCGGAATGTAATTCCAGATACTGCTTGATGACATCGTCT
>NZ_JAIMIA010000022.1 GCF_019966495.1 Tateyamaria pelophila
GCCTTGGGTCATCACAGGCGCGATGAACGGCCCGGCATTCGACACCTACATCGAAACACAACTCGCTCCGGTGCTCGACCCCGGCACCGTTGTGATCCTGGACAATCTGTCCACCCACAAAAGTCCGCGCGCAGCCGAAGTTCTGCGCAAGCGCGGCTGCTGGTTCTTGTTTCTGCCTGCTTACAGTCCGGACCTCAATCCAATTGAAATGGCATTCTCAAAGCTCAAATCCCATCTGCGGCGCATCGGAGCCAGAACCTACGATGCCTTGTTTGAAGCGCTTGGCGACATCTGCGATCTCTACGAACCAGTAGAATGCTGGAACTTTCTCAAAGCCGCCGGATATGCCTCAGATTAAATGCAAAATGCTTTAGCGGTCGGCCCATGTCATTGAACGGAAAAAGGCCTCGGAATACCGAGGCCTTTCGAGCTTGCCCGTTGGCTTTGGGCCAGCCGCAGCTTAGTTTTTCGCGTAGAATTCGACCACGAGGTTCGGTTCCATCACGACGGGGTATGGCACGTCGCCCAATGTCGGTGTGCGAACGAATGTCGCTGTCAGTTTGGAATGGTCCGCATCGATGTAGTCGGGCACATCACGCTCTGGCAGTTGGGTCGCCTCGAGAACGACGGCCAGTTGCTTGGAGCGGTCACGCACTTCGATCACGTCGCCTTCTTTGACGCGGTACGAAGGGATGTTCACCTTGCGACCGTTCACACGGACGTGGCCGTGGTTCACGAACTGGCGGGCCGCAAAAACGGTCGCCACGAATTTCGCACGGTAGACAACCGCGTCCAGACGACGCTCCAGCAAACCAATCAGGTTTTCACCGGTATCGCCCTTGACCCGCTCCGCCTCGGCATAGATGCGGCGGAACTGTTTTTCGGTCACGTCGCCGTAGTAGCCTTTCAGCTTCTGCTTGGCGCGCAACTGGATACCAAAGTCAGAGACTTTGCCCTTGCGGCGCTGACCGTGCTGGCCGGGGCCATATTCACGACGATTGACGGGGGATTTGGGGCGGCCCCAAATGTTTTCGCCCATGCGGCGATCGATCTTGTACTTGGCAGACGTGCGTTTTGTCACGGCTGATCTCCTTCGTTCAGGTTTTCGAAGGGCGTTGTCCTCTGCCTGGATTTTGCCAGACCGACAGGAAACCCCTTGCGGGGTCCACCAACACCAATGAAGCCGCGCTTATACGGTTCGTTTCAGCAGAGTCAACGCCTCGCAAGGCGGGCACATTCCGCATGACGATGGCAGGTCACGATGTGATCGTTCACCAGACCGGTCGCTTCCAGAAAGGCGTATACGATGGTCGGCCCGCAAAACTTGAACCCTTCTTTCTTGAGATCCTTGGAGATTTGGGTGGAGAGCGGCGTAAATGGCGGCACGTCAGCTTGCGTGGCCCAGGTGTTCTGTAGCGGAATGCCATCAAAATACTTCCACAAGAACTGGTCGAACCCGTCGCGCGTGTTAACCATCTGAAAAACGCGCGCGTTGTTGATTGTCGCCTCGATCTTTCCCCGATGCCGGATAATGCCGGGATCCTTCAACAGGCGAACGACGTCCGCTTCCCCCCAGTCCGCGATGATATCAGGATCGAAACCTGCAAAAGCCTTTCTGAAATTTTCGCGCTTTTTCAGTATGGTGATCCAGCTCAGCCCGGCTTGGAACCCATCAAGGATCAGTTTTTCCCAAAGGGTTCGGGCATCGTATTCGGGCACGCCCCATTCGGTGTCGTGATAGCCGACATAGATCGGCTCAGGTCCCGCCCAACCGCAACGCGCCTCCATTTGTCACCCCTTTTCGATTAACCTCTAAAATTAGAACAAAATGTCAACATTAAGGTTTTCTTACGGATTCTGACGCAATGTGGCCAGAATAAATGCCTAAGGGGATCGCTGCCAGGCCATGCAACAGAAACGTAAGATCATTGCGCCCGCGGGCCTGGAAAACCCGCTGAACGTCGCGGTCTCATCGCGCGATCGCAGCACACTGGATATGGTGGCGCAAGCCGTCAAGCATCAGCAGACTCTGCTGGCCTTTCAGCCGGTCGTGATTGCCCGTGATCACCAGCGGGTTGGATTTTATGAAGGGCTGATTCGCGTCATGGACGAAACTGGCCGGGTGATCCCCGCCAAAGACTTCATGCCCGTTGTAGAGCGCGCTGAATTGGGCCGCGAGATTGACGTCGTCGCGCTGAACATGGGTCTGCGGACATTACACGACAATCAAGGCGTCCGATTGTCCATCAATATGTCAGCACGCTCAATCGGATATCAACGCTGGTTTCAGGTATTGAACCGATGGCTGAAGAAAGACAGCACCTTGGCCGAACGGCTGATCCTCGAGATCACCGAAAGCTCCGCGATGGATCAACCCGAACTGGTGATCGACTTCATGGCCCGGTTGAGCAGGCGGGGCATTTCCTTTGCCCTCGATGATTTTGGATCCGGCTATACCGCATTGCGATATCTCAAGGATTTCCTGTTTGATGTGTTGAAAATCGACAGCATGTACTGTCACGGGATTGCGGATGATCCTGACACACAGGTCTTGACGCAGGCGATGATCCACATCGCGCAGCATTTTGACATGCTGGTCATCGCCGAAGGCGTTGAGCGGCAGGCTGATGTCGAGATGCTGGTGGCAATGGGCGTCGACTGCATTCAGGGCTATTACTTCGCCGCACCGATGATCAGGCCCGGCTGGCTGCTGGGCAAGCACGGTGGGAATGCGCAGGCGGGTATGCGCGCCTGAGACACGGTGGCCGTTGCCGCGTCACAGCGAATCCAGTAAAGGAGCGATGACGTGGGGTAATCTGGGGCCCGCAATCCATGTATGTCTCGGACTGACCTCGCCAAATTTGACAGAGGACCTGACCCTTATGACCAACATCGTGATCGCTTCTGCTGCCCGGACTGCCGTTGGCAGCTTTGGCGGCTCTTTCGCCAACACACCCGCACATGACCTCGGCGCAACTGTCCTTGAGGCCGTGGTTGACCGGGCCGGTATCGACAAATCAGAAGTATCCGAGACCATTCTCGGTCAGGTCCTGACTGCGGCACAAGGCCAGAACCCGGCGCGCCAGGCGCACATCAACGCAGGCCTGCCCAAGGAAAGCGCCGCCTGGAGCATCAATCAGGTCTGCGGCTCCGGTCTGCGCGCCGTGGCCCTTGCCGCGCAGCACATCCAGCTTGGCGATGCCGATATCGTCATTGGCGGTGGCCAGGAAAACATGACGCTGAGCCCCCATGCCGCCGCCCTGCGCGCGGGTCACAAAATGGGCGATATGACCTATATCGATACAATGATCCGCGACGGTCTGTGGGACGCGTTCAACGGCTACCACATGGGTCAGACCGCTGAAAATGTTGCCGACCAGTGGCAGATTACGCGCGACATGCAGGATACATTCGCCGTTGCATCCCAGAACAAGGCGGAAGCTGCGCAAAAGGCGGGCAAATTCGCCGACGAAATCACCGCCTTCACCGTCAAGACCCGCAAGGGCGACATCGTTGTCGACGCCGATGAGTACATCCGCCATGGCGCGACGATGGAAGCGATGGGCAAACTGCGTCCTGCCTTCGCAAAGGACGGCTCCGTCACGGCCGCCAACGCTTCTGGCTTGAACGACGGCGCAGCCGCTGCTCTGATGATGACCGCCGAAAATGCGGAAAAGCGCGGCATCGAGCCCTTGGCACGGATTGCCAGCTACGCGACTGTCGGCCTTGACCCTTCAATCATGGGTGTTGGTCCGATCTATGCCAGCCGCAAAGCACTGGAAAAAGCCGGTTGGAAACCCGAAGACCTCGATCTTGTTGAAGCAAACGAAGCCTTTGCCGCGCAAGCCTGTGCCGTGAACAAGGACATGGGATGGGATCCTGCGATTGTGAACGTGAACGGTGGTGCGATCGCCATTGGTCATCCGATCGGCGCCTCAGGTGCACGTATCCTCAACACGCTTCTCTTCGAGATGAAGCGCCGCGATGCGAAGAAAGGTCTCGCCACGCTTTGCATCGGCGGTGGCATGGGCGTCGCCATGTGTCTCGAACGCGACTAAACTGGATCACAGGCGGCGCAAATCTGCGCCGCCAAGCATCTCAAATCCGTCAATCTCTCAAAATAGCAATCAGCCGCGTAATATTGTTGCGCATGCATTAGATATGCGCGAAACAAGATTACAAACCACTGGAGGAAACCACCTATGTCCCGCGTCGCACTTGTCACCGGAGGCAGCCGAGGAATCGGTGCCGCAATTTCAACTGCCCTCAAAGATGCAGGCTATTCCGTTGCGGCTACATATGCCGGTAACGACGAAGCGGCTGCAAAGTTCACCGACGAATCTGGCATCAAGACCTACAAATGGAATGTCGCGGATTACGACGAGTCAAAAGCTGGTCTGGCGCAAGTCGAAGCGGACCTCGGCCCAATCGACATCGTTGTCGCAAACGCCGGCATCACCCGCGACGCGCCGTTCCACAAAATGACGCCCGAGCAATGGCACCAGGTGATCGACACAAACCTGACCGGTGTGTTCAACACCGTCCACCCGATCTGGCCCGGCATGCGCGAACGCAAATTTGGCCGTGTCATCGTGATTTCGTCGATCAACGGCCAAAAGGGTCAGTTCGCGCAGGTAAACTATGCCGCAACCAAGGCAGGCGATCTGGGCATCATCAAATCGCTGGCCCAGGAAGGCGCGCGTGCGGGCATCACCGCCAACGCCATCTGCCCCGGGTACATCGGCACCGACATGGTGATGGCTGTTCCTGAGAAAGTACGCGAGAGCATCATCGCGCAGATCCCGGCAGGGCGTTTGGGCGAACCAGACGAAATCGCACGCTGCGTTGTTTTCCTCGCCTCTGACGACTCCGGTTTTATCAACGGGTCGACCATCTCTGCCAATGGCGCTCAATTCTTTGTTTGATCTAGCTTGCATCCGTTTGAAAACTGGTGCTAGAAACGAAAAAGGGGCCGGTGCAGATCGCACCGGCCCTTTTATTTTCTCGGGAAACGGTAGACTAAATCAGCTGGAATTCCTTGACCCAAACAACCAGTTCCACGCATCTTTCATGGCTTTTGCCCGTTCCATATGTGCATTCAGCATGGCGTCACGGGCAGCGGGGTTCGTTGTGGCTTCAATCATTTTACTATCCTCTGTGCCGCAGTGTTGGCGTTTCAATCAAGTTGAATATGAGGATTGGGTCGAAGACTGACAAACGAGACTTTCCATTCCTTCAGTTAAGTTATATTTAACTGATCATGCCGGACCGCCTGCCCCCTCTGACTGCTTTACGTGCCTTCGATGCGGCGGCACGCCACATGTCATTTGCCAAGGCAGCGGACGAATTGCATGTGACGCCCGCTGCCCTGTCGTTTCAGATCAAATCCCTTGAGGCACATCTAGGGGCGCCGCTCTTTCGGCGGCTGAACCGAGCCGTCGAGTTGACGGAAGCGGGGCATGCGCTTGCGCCGGGCGCGTCAGACGGGTTCCAGACTCTGGCCAGCGCTTGGCGTGCCGCAGAGCGAACGCAGGATAATCAAACGCTTACAGTCACGGCAGGTCCTGCGTTCACAGCCAAGTGGCTTGCACCCCGGCTTTACGAGTTTGCGCAGACCCACCCAGAGATCGAATTACGATTCTCGGCCTCTCTCAAACTGATGGACTTCGGCCGCGACGCCATCGATGTCGCAATTCGCTTTGGCCGCAGTGCGGATGAAGGGCTGTTTTCCATTCCCTTGGCCGAAGAATGGGTGTGTCCTGTAATGACACCCGCGATGGCGGCGTCCTACCCCACCCCGGAAAGCTTGATGGACGCTCCGCTGATCTTTGATGACAGCATCAGTTTTATCAAACCCAAGGCGGACTGGGAAACCTGGTTCAAAGCGATGGGGCTTACCTTTGCACCGACCTACGGCCCGCGCTTCAGCCAAGCGGACCATGCCCTTGATGCTGCCCTTGCAGGCGTCGGTGTCGTTCTGGGCCGCCGCGCCCTTGTGGTCAAGGATCTGGATGATGGCCGCTTGGTGGCGCCGTTTCCCACCGCGATCAACACCGGCGTACGCTTTCGATTTCTCTGCGCGCAGGGGGCCGAGGACAGACCCCAAATCGCGGCGTTCCGGGCATGGATGATGAGAGAGATCGACAAAACTGCGCATATTACAGATGGGCTGACACTCATCCCCTCTCGCGAAATCGCGGCACGATGACCTGCGGGCGTCCAACGCCCGTCAGGCTAGCGGTTGCCATATTTCGAAGCAATTCTTGGCTTTGACGCTGCCACACGGATCATTTTGGGTGTTGGGTGCGCCGTGCAAACTGTTGTATTGATTAGGTATCTGCTGGCTACTCGGTGCGACACAGCCTTGCACCCCGTACCGTTCCACCTTGGAAGTTCACATCTAAGCCGACAAACTTCGTCAGAGCGTCCTGATCGGTATCTTCATCTAAGGCAGTCTGACACACAAAGGACAGATGCCGCGTCTTACGCGGCATCCTTGCCGTTTATACACGTTTTGTGGCGACCGACATGGCAGCATCCAGTCTGTGGCTGGTCGCTGCTTCCGTACATGATTACAGGAGGTGCGGTTATAGCTGCTCATGCCAGCCTGAAGACTTCGAAATCAAACCGATAATCGGGTGATCTCCTCTTTAAGTTTCAGCTTCTGCTTTTTCATCGCTGCGATTTCGATCTGATCTGCAGCGGGCGAACGTTGGACGAGATCGACCTGTTCGCTCAGCCTCTGATGCTTCTTTTTCAACTCTTCGAGATGGGCTGTCACGCTCATGCATTACTCCTTGCTGATAAAGTGCACTTACAGAAAACCACACTCAAACGCGTGTGTCACGCCGCACGCGCAGCATGTGTACAAGTCAATGGATACAAATTTAACGGGATATCAGGACATCAGAGCCGCGCCGTCGCGTAAAACTGCTTGAATTTCAGGCCTGTAGCTTTCGCCATCGGCCATATGCACCGATCCGATATGCAGAATCACAGGAGCGTGAAGGCGAAAATCCGCTCTTCCGTCTTTGCGTGCCCGAAAAATCACCAGTTCTGCCGCTTTTCCATTCCTTGGGCAAAGCGGCAAAAGCTCAGGGCTACCCAATCGTTTTTGAGCCGCGGCCAATATGTCTGGCACCCGTTCTACGCGATGGATCATGTGCAGGTATCCTTTGTGGCGCAAACGGCGCGCCGCTGCATCCACCCAGGCCGCCAGCGGCGTATCGATCCCCAAGGCCCCCTCCCGCCCGGGGTCTTCGGCACTATGGCCCGCGCGGCGATCAAAATAGGGGGGATTCGCCAACATATGATCAAAGCTTTGGTCCCGGACCGGAGCGGGCAGATCCGTCAAATCCGCCTGAACGACATCAAGACCATTGCGTGCGGCGAGGTCAGCATAAAGCGGCTGCCGTTCGACGCCCAGGAGCCGCAGACCGGGCACCCGGGCCCCAAGGCATAATGCCGCAGCACCGACACCACAGCCCAGATCGAGCACCGACTGCCCTGCCCTTGCCTTTACAGATGCTGCCAACAGCACCGGATCAACGCCAGCGCGATAGCCTTGCCGGGGCTGCCAGAGATGCAGCTTTCCACCTAAAAACGCATCATGGGTCAGATCAGTATCCAAGGTCGATGTCATTGTCCTGCATCACCCGCAGTGCAGCATCATGATCGCCCGTCCGAACCATCAGGCGTCGTGGGAAAATTCCGATGCCGCCTTCGAGGATGCTCATGTTTACGTCTATCTGAAAGCAGTCTATATCCTCGCCCTCAAGCAAGGCCGAAGCGAATGCAATAATCGTCGGGTCGGTGCTGCGCAAAAGTTCCTTCATATCATGGATGTAGGAGCATAGCGGCCTAAATGTCGAGAGGGATTGGGGGAGCGGGTTATGGGCACGGCTGAAATCACGAAACCGCAAGATCGTCTGGCGGCCTGGATGACGACCGATATGGAGGCCGTCAACGGCCTTATCCGTGATCGCATGGCCTCGAAACACGCACCCCGCATCCCCGAGGTGACCCGCCATCTGGTGGATGCCGGCGGCAAACGTCTGCGCCCGATGCTGACATTGGCGGCGGCGCATATGTGTGGCTATGACGGCCCATACCACATTCATCTCGCCGCGACGGTCGAGTTCATTCATACCGCCACGCTGCTACATGACGATGTGGTCGATGAAAGCGCGCAACGGCGTGGGCGTCCCACTGCGAACCTTTTGTGGGACAACAAATCATCGGTTCTGGTCGGTGATTATCTGTTTTCGCGCAGCTTCCAGTTGATGACCGAAACCGGGTCACTGGATGTGCTGCGCATCCTGTCGGATGCTTCTGCCACAATTGCCGAGGGCGAAGTGTTGCAAATGACCGCCGCCCGGGATCTGGCCACGGACGAGGGCGTGTATCTGCAAGTCGTGCGCGGCAAGACGGCGGCACTGTTTTCTGCGGCGACCGAAGTCGGTGGTGTGATCGCCGGGGCCGATGCGGCCACTGTACGCGCTTTCTATGATTATGGAGACGCTCTTGGGATCGCGTTTCAGATCGTTGATGACCTGCTGGATTATCAGGGCCAGTCCGCCGCCACGGGCAAGAACGTCGGAGACGATTTCCGCGAACGCAAGCTGACGCTTCCCGTAATCAAAGCGGTCGCAAAGGCCGACGAGGAAGAAAGAGCGTTCTGGACGCGTACGATCGAAAAAGGGCGCCAGGAAGACGGCGATCTGGACCATGCGCTGGAGTTGCTGAACCGGCATGGTGCGTTGGAGGCGACGCGGTTGGATGCTGTGGCGTGGTCGGACAAGGCGAAGGCGGCGCTTGCCCCCTTGCCCGAACATGAACTGCGCACGATCCTGATCGATCTGGCCGACTACGTGGTCGAGCGGATCAACTGAGGCGCAGCACGGCTGCCGCCGTTTAACCGCCCCACACGCACCCACCAGTCCGGGTGCGCGGCAGTGATGGCATCAGTCGCAGCCTGGGCCAGATGGACACGTTCGAACAACCCGAAACAGGTCGCGCCAGAGCCGGACATCCGCGCCAACCGGCACGTCGGTTCCTGGGCCAGTGCATCCAGAACTTCGGCGATCGCGGGACAATCCTGCAGGGCGGGAGCTTGCAGGTCGTTGCGTTGTGCAGCCAGCCAATCCAGCACCGTATCGCGGTCTTCAAACGTTTCCGGCCACGGATCGAGGCCCGGATTTTCCTTGACCGCCAGTCGGGAAAACACTGCCGGGGTAGACACCTGAATGCGCGGATTCACCAGCACGATAGGATACGGGTGAAAGTCAGAAATCGGAGTGATCTGTTCGCCAATCCCCTGCACGCGCGCGGGCGCACTCGGCACGCACATCGGCACATCCGCCCCGATGGACATCAAGGCCTGTGCATCATGAAACGTTGGATCGCGCGGGGCGTCCTGCCCCTCAAGTGCCGCGCGCAAGGCCAACAGCCCACGATATGTTGCCGCCGCATCCGCTGATCCACCGCCGATGCCGGAGGCCACCGGCAATTGCTTGTCCAGATGCATCGAAAGGGGCCGGTCTTGCGCCCAGAACCGCGCCGCCGTCTGCCACATGATGTTGTCATTCCCGGCAAGCTCGGGTGACGCTTCGGGCCCCGTCACGTCCAGCACATGCGACACGGCCGCGCTGAGTGTTATGGTGTCGCCAATATTTGCGAAGGCCACCAGCGTGTCCAGCAGGTGATAGCCGTCCGCGCGCTTTCCGGTGACATGCAAACAAAGGTTGATCTTGGCTGGGGCAAAAACCTCAACCTTCGTCATCAGCCACCTTCAAAGGTTCCGAACCTTCTTCTTCCAGGACCTCATCCAGCCCAACCTCCAGCTTGCGGCGAATACGCTCCGGATCGGCTTCGCCATCCGCGTCATCCGGGTCCACGAAGCTCAGGGCGCGAGTCCACTGGAACTGCGCTTCGCGTTTTCGATCGACAGCCCAGTACACGTCCCCAAGGTGGTCGTTGACGACCGGATCAATGGGCAAGAGTTCGACGGCACGTTCCATATACTCCACCGCCTCTTCATAGCGGCCGAGGCGGTAGAGGACCCATCCTAGCGAATCGACGATGTAGCCACTGTCCGGGCTGGCTGCCACTGCCTCCTCGATCATTGACAGCGCCTCATCCAGCTTGATCTGCTTTTCCACCAGTGAGTAGCCCAGATAATTCAAAACCTGCGGCTGCCCGGGGTTCAGCTCAAGCGCCATGCGGAAATCCGCTTCTGCGCGCGGCCATTCCTTGATCCGTTCCAACGAAATCGCCCGCGCATAATAAAGGAACCAAGCCGCACGCGCGCCATCGTCGGTCAATTCAAGGGCGCGGTCATAAGCCACGACAGCCTCTTCGAATTTGTCCTGCTGACGCAATACGTCCCCCAAAGTGGAGTGCACGATCGCCAGATCACCAAACCGTTTCGCCAGCTGCTCCAGAACTTCGATCGCCGCGTCTGGCCTGCCGGACCGCCGCAGAACCGCGGAGCGCCCAAGCTCAGCCGCATGAAAGGCGGGATGATCCGCAGGGACTTCCTTATAGGCCGCATTGGCAAGGTCGTACTGCTCCAGACTGTCCAGCAATTCCGCGCCCAGAAGCAGGGAATCGATGTGGTCTGGCCTTAGATAATGCGCCAGCCGGGCGTAGAGAAGGGTGTAATCGGCCCCCGCGTCTTGCCGCAATGCGCCTGCCACGGAATAAAACACCTCCGCGGCGCCGTCGCGCGCCGAGGTGATGTGGGTAAATGGCAATGTCTCACCCGCTTCGAGCGTCGCTGCAAAGGCGGTCAGTTCCGGATCGGTCGCCGCGCCAAAAGCACTCCGGATCGCGGCGAGGGCTTCTTCATTCCGTCCCAGTTGGGATAACACCTCTGCCCGCGCCATCGCGCCGCGCCGCGTCTGCTGCAAGGGGCCGCCATCCTGGCCCTGAAAGATCGCTTCCGCCGCTTCGAAGTTACCCAGACCCCCAAGCGCCATCGCCTTGTGATACAGCGCAAATCCCTGCAATCCGGATTGCTCCGCGATTTCATCAAACTTGGCCATGGCTGCCGGTTGGTCACCGGCCCCCACATGCGCCCAGGCCGTCAGCAAGCTGTCCACCAGCGGGCCAATGCCCTGCGTTTCCGGGTCGCGTGCAAGATACGCGGCATAGTCCTCGTCTTGAAACAAGGTCGCGATCGTCGTCATATGTGCGATCTGGCTGCGCAGGCCGCTGGCCTCGAGTGCCGTAGCCAATGGTTTGGCCCGGTCGATCCGGCCGAGGGCAATCTGTGAAACAATCGCGTCCTCCGTGATTTCGGGATTCCCCGGATCACGCGCCAATGCCTGCATGTAATACCGCCCCGCCGCCTCAAAATCGCTACGTGCGGCGGCATGTTGGCCCGCCAGATAGGCCCCCGAAAACGATTCCGCGACCGCGGGAACGGTAAGTGCCACGATGATGGCGAGCCCTGCGGACGTAGACTTTAAAATTCGGATCACGAGGAATGCGCTCCTGTTTTGGCCATTGCGTGCATATCGCACCGTTTCAAGGTTATCACGGCCAGTTGCCGTTGCAATCGCACAAGCGTCGCAGGCCAATGACATCCGCGCGATCACACGGAATAAGGCCGCTTATAGCCCGAACAAAACAAAGGCGCGAGTACCCCCGCGCCTTTCACATGATCCGGTCGATTTGCCGTTACATGTTGGGATAGTTTGGCCCGTCGCCCCCTTGAGGCGTTGTCCAGTTGATGTTCTGGCTGGGGTCCTTGATATCGCAAGTCTTGCAATGCACGCAGTTCTGGAAGTTGATGACAAAGCGCGTGTCTTTGCCTGCCTCTTCCACAAACTCGTAAACCCCGGCAGGGCAATAGCGCGCGGACGGGCCCGCATATTTGGCAAGGTTCACCGCGACGGGCACCGATGCATCCTTGAGATGCAGGTGCGCAGGCTGGCTTTCCTCGTGATTGGTAAAGGAAAACGCCACGTTGGTAAGCCGGTCGAAAGACAATTTGCCATCCGGTTTGGGATAGTCGATCGGCTTGTGCTTGCTCGCCTCTTCAGTGGCATCCGCGTCGTTCTTCCCGTGCGATTGTGTGCCAAACACGGAAAACCCGATGGTGTTGGTCCACATATCAAGACCACCCAGCATCAGGGAGGCCGTCAGCCCGTATTTCGACCACAGCGGTTTCACATTGCGCACCCGTTTCAGGTCAGCGCCGATTGCACCCTCGCGCACCTCGGTCTCATAGGCCGTCAACTCGTCGCCTGAACGCTCGGCTTTGATCGCGTCAAAGGCCGCTTCGGCCGCCGCTTTGCCCGACAGCATCGCGTTGTGGTTGCCCTTGATGCGCGGCACGTTGACCATCCCCACCGAACAACCCAGCAGCGCCACGCCAGGGGCCACCATCTTGGGCATCGACTGATAGCCACCTTCGGAGATAGCACGCGCACCGTAAGCCACCCGCTTTCCGCCCTCCAGCAAATCCGCCACCATCGGGTGATGCTTGAAGCGCTGGAATTCCATGTAGGGGAACAGATACGGATTCTTGTAGTTCAGGTGCACCACAAAGCCGACATAGACCTGATTGTTCTCAAGGTGATAGATGAACGATCCGCCACCCGCATTGCTGCCCAGCGGCCAGCCCATCGTGTGGGTGACCGACCCTTCGCTGTGCTTTTCCGGGTCGATCTCCCAGATCTCTTTCATCCCAAGGCCGTATTTCTGCGGCTCCTTGCCTTTGGACAGATCGTATTTGGCGATGACTTCCTTGGCGAGCGAGCCCCGCACGCCTTCCGACAGGAACACGTACTTGCCGTGCAATTCCATGCCGGGCTCAGTGCCCTCGCCGATCGACCCGTCAGCCTCAAGGCCGAAGACGCCCGCAACCACGCCTTTGACCTCGCCGTTTTCGCCATAGACCAGTTGCGAACAGGCCATGCCGGGGAAAATCTCGACACCCAGTTCTTCGGCCTGCTCCGCCATCCAGCGGCACACGTTGCCCATCGACACGATGTAATTGCCGTGGTTGTTCATCAGCGGGGGCATCGGAAAATTGGGGATGCGCAACTGCCCCGCCTCGCCCAGCATATAAAAATTGTCGTCCTTCACAGGCACGTTCAACGGCGCGCCCTTGTCTTTCCAATCCGGGATCAACGCATCAAGGCCACTCGGATCAAGTACTGCCCCAGACAGGATATGCGCGCCAACTTCGGAGCCCTTCTCAAGAACCACAACATTCAGGTCCGCATCCAACTGCTTCAACCGGATCGCAGCAGACAGACCCGCAGGGCCTGCACCCACGATCACAACGTCGTACTCCATCGTTTCGCGTTCAATCTCGGCCATGATCGGGGGCTCCTTTTAATCGTGTTAATCGTGTTGCAAGGCCTCGATGGCCCCAAATAAAACCGTTCGGATTTGGCTAGCTTAGCACTGGCAGCAATGCAATCGCGACACCGCGTAAAAACGGGGCAAGGCGGCGATGCGTCACAGAATCCTTGGCTTTGCAGGCGCGGGCGCCCATGGTGCAAGCACCGAACTCGAAGGAACATCATATGGCCGTAACCCTGCAAGTCTTGTACCCGATCACTGATGGCAGCACATTTGACAATGACTATTACGCGTCCACCCACATGGGTTTGGTCCGTGCGCATATGGGACCACATATCAAAAGCACGGTCGTGACAAAGGGTTTGGCAGGCGGACCAGACACACCGCCTGCATTTCACGCCGTGGCGACCATGGTCTTTGCAGATCAAGACGCATTGGACGCGGCGATGGCCGTCGCTGGGCCCGTCCTGGCTGATATTCCCAAGTTCACAAATGCCGCGCCCCAAATGCTGATCGGCCAGACCTACGACTGATCCGGGCGATCGCCCATCAGATACCGAGGGCCTGTGCCACGTTTCGCGGCCCGGTCTGCGGGGTTATACAGTGCACAAGCCTCAAGGCTGAGGCAGCCACACCCAATGCACCCGTCCAGCGTATCGCGCAGCTTCTGCAGCCGCGCGATACGCTGATCCAACCCTGCCCGAAAGGCGACGCTGATACGGGCCCAATCCGCCTTGGTCGGCGCGCGATGTTTGGGCAACCGGTCCAGTTCGGTACGGATCTGCGGCAACGAAAACCCGAATTGCTGCGCAATCATCACAAAACTCATACGCCGGATGTCCGCGCGCTGAAAGCGCCGCCGACCGGCATCGTTGCGCCAGGGAGAAATGAGACCCTGTTCCTCATAAAAACGGATTGCGGATACGGCCAGGCCCGTACGCGCCGCAATGTCACCAATGCTCAGCCCATCTGAAACAGCCATAAAAAAAACCTCTTGACCTCAAGTTCACTTGAGGTGGGACACTGCACGCAGTTATCATGAAAGGAAAGCCAATGATTGCTCACCTCGAACATACGAATTTCACAGTTCAGGACCCCGACAAGACTGCCAAGTGGATGTGTGACCTCTTTGGCTGGCATATCAGATGGGCAGGGGCCGCCATGTCCACAGGGCGCACCGTCCATGTGGGCACCGACACCCATTATCTCGCGCTCTTTTCCCCCGGCCAGCCGGTCAAGACCACGGAGGACCATCACGCCACCATCGGCGGCCTCAACCATCTGGCCGTCGTCGTCGATAACATCGACGCCATGGAACAGGCCGTGACGGCCCAGGGGTTTACGCCCGTCAATCACGGCGACTACGAACCGGGCCGCAGATTCTACTTTCACGACGAGGACGGCATTGAATACGAAGTGGTCCAATACGACTGAACCGCCCCCTCTTCTCTGTTCCGGAAAATCCCGGGGAGGCCGAAGGCCGGGGGCAGCGCCCCCTTGGAAATCCACTTGCATTCCACCACGCCATTGGGTCAGGTAAGGGTCAACACCTTGACAGGCGGCCTTCGACGGGGGCCGCCCTCACCATATCTGGACGCCTGCCAATGGATAAGATTCCGATGACCCGCGCCGGGGCACTTGCCTTGGAAACCGAGCTCAAGCTTCTCAAGACCGTAGAACGTCCTGCAATCATCAAGGCGATTGCAGAAGCGCGCGAACACGGGGATTTGTCCGAGAACGCGGAATATCACTCGGCCAAGGAAAAACAGTCCTTCATCGAAGGCCGGGTCAAGGAACTTGAAGGTGTGATTTCACGGGCCGAGGTCATCGATCCGGCCAAACTCTCGGGCTCGATCAAATTCGGGGCAACCGTCACGCTTGTCGACGAAGATACCGATGCGGAAAAGACCTATCAGATCGTCGGAGAATACGAGGCCAACATCGAAAAAGGGCTTTTGAACATAAAATCGCCGATCGCCCGCGCCCTGATCGGCAAAGAAGAGGGCGACAGCGTCGAAGTGCGTACTCCAGGCGGCGAAAAGTCCTATGAAGTCCTGAAAATCAGCTATAGCTGAGGCCATGGCCGACAAGACAAATCAGCAATCGCGACCGACCCCGCTCGGGATCTATGACAAACCTCAATCCGGAGGCGTCACAGGGATCGAAGTGGTCGCCGTCATCCTGTCCGCCATATGGCTGATCGGCGCCGCCGCCGTTTTCCTGATGGGCGGCGACAGCCCTGCCGAAAGTGTCGATAGCACGCGTTTTTTGGTCACGATGCTTGCGGTGTTCATGCCTGTCGCGATGATCTGGGTTGCAGCCACTGCCGCCCGCTCCAGCCGTGTCATGCGTGAAGAAAGCCAGCGCCTACAGGCCGCCATTGATGCCATCCGTCAGGCCTATATCGCACAGCAACAGGGGCGCGACATGGGGGCTGAACCTTCGGTTGCGCGCAGACTGGATGAAATCGCCGCTGCGACCCGTAAAACGGAAACCGCGCTCGCCACGTTTCAAACCCGGCGCGACGGCGATCAGCAACAACACTTTCGGCCGCCCGCGCAACCGGCACCGGCCCCGGCAGACGACCAACCCGCTCTGGCCCTCGGCACGACAGCCGAAGATATGGCCCCTCCGCTGGCCAAATCCGATTTCATCCGCGCGCTGAATTTTCCCGAAACCGCAGAAGATGAAGAAGGCTTCGCCGCGTTGCGAAAGGCGATGAAAGACCGCGAAACAGCGCAACTGGTTCAAGCTGCACAGGATATACTCACCCTGCTCAGCCAGGACGGTATCTACATGGATGACCTGCGCCCTGATCGCGCCCGGCCCGAGATCTGGCGTGAATTTGCCAATGGTGCACGCGGGCGGGCCGTGGCACCGCTGGGCGGCGTGCGCGATCGCTCGTCGCTGGCCCTGACCGCCGGACGGATGAAACAAGACCCGATTTTCCGCGACGCCGCGCACCATTTTCTGCGTCGCTTCGACAAGGCCGTCTCCGCCTTTACGGAAACTGCGACCGATGCGGACATATCATTGCTCAGCGACACGCGCACCGCGCGCGCCTTCATGCTCTTGGGCCGGGTTGCAGGCACGTTTGACTGACGGTTAAGGCATGAAGCCTGACCACGGGATATAGCGCACCGGATCACCGGGCTGCACATGCACCGCGCCATCCGGCAATTCCACCAAACCCTCGGCCCAGGCCAAACCGCTGATACGACCGGACCCTTCGGACGCAAACACCTCGACCCGGCCCGCGCGCACCCGTGCGCGCAAAAACTCGCGCCGCCCCGGTTTCTTGCGTTTTTCAAAGGCTGCAGGCAGATCGAAACCGTGCGGTACGGTCCATGCCGCTCCCGCCATTTGCGCCAGTGCGGGGGCTGCAAACACCAATGTACAGACCATCGCCGCAACAGGGTTTCCCGGCAGCCCGAACACCGGTTTGCCCTGCCAGACGCCAAGGGCAAGCGGTCTCCCCGGTTTGATGGCGATGCGCCACAAGGCCATGGCGCCGGCCTCATTCAACAGACCGGATACGTGATCTTCGTCCCCCGCCGACGCGCCGCCACTGGTCAATATAACGTCCGCCTGCGCAGCGGCTTCGTCAAGCCGCGCACGCAATGCCGGGCGGTTGTCTTCGACACGACCCAGATCGATTGGCACGTGGCCAAGTCGTTCGATCAAACCCATCACCATCGGGCGGTTTGCATCGAAAATCTGGCCCGGTGCCGCGTCCTGCCCCGCGCCCACCAATTCGTCACCCGTCGACAACACACCGACCCGCAACCGCTCAAAAGCAGAGACTTTGCCAACCCCAACTGCCGAGATCACTGCCAGATCGGCAGGCGTCAACCGTCGGCCCTTTTCCGCGACGACATCCCCGACCTGCACGTCCTCGCCCGCCGCACGGGTATTGGCCCCCGCCTTGAGCGGCCCCATAAAACGGATCGCACCGTCGATGACGTCCACGTCCTCCTGCAACACAACCGTATCAACCCCGTCCGGCAGGGCCGCTCCCGTCAGAATACGGACCGCTGCACCGGGTGGCACGATTTCCGTCAACCGGGCACCCGCTGCGGCCTGCGCGTCTACCAGCGGCAATCGGTGCGCCCCCGCACCGCGACCGCCCGCAAAGCCATAGCCATCGACGGCTGTGTTGGGCAAAGGCGGATTGGCGCGCGGGGCCACGACATCTGTGGCAAGAACCCGTCCCAAGGCCGCATCGACGGGCGTTGGCTGCGCACGCATCACCGGGTGCAACCGTTTGCGCAAATCTTGCAATGCCACATCGACAGGTGTCCAATGCACTCCCGGCGGCAGCGCGAAACAATCGTTGCGCAAGGGCTGCCCCGTTCCGCGCAGTTCATCCTCATAACCGAGCCCAAATATCCAGCCCTCAGTGGTGGTCGGCACATTGAGCATCTCGCTCAAGCGCGCAGGTTCAAGTGCGGCGATATCTCGGGCGACGGCATGAACTTGCCACTGATCCTTGATCCAATCCGCAGGCGCTGCACCCGCCGTCAGCGATGGCCAGACCTCGACCACGGCAATCGACGCCTTCAACGGCTCAAAGGGCCAAACGGCAAGATGGGCCCCGAAGTGACGGCGCAACCGGTTCAGCACGGGCAAACCCATCATCACCTGCCCCCCGACCGAGCCGACCCCGGACATTTGCCATAGCGTAAAGGCCCCTGTAGCCTGCTCTTCTGCCTTGCGACGATCCGGAAACGGGTTGGCATATCCCAGCTTGGTACGCGGCAAACCCGCAATATCACGTTTCAGCCCATTGCCCCAAAACGGCCCCCTGCCCCCGAATTGCGTGTTGATCTGCCCCGCCACATCAAAGCGGTTGTTGGCGGTTGGCGTGTCTTCGATCCGCGCCTCGAACCAGTCCCACAAATCAAAAGGATCATCAGAGCCAAGCAATGCCTGCCCGAAGCCCGCCGGATACCCGAATGGAAAATCGAAACCGACAAAGACACGTCGCCCTGCTGTCGTTTCGGCGGTCAGCGTCTGGATCAGCCAATCCTCGGCGGCGCCACGATGGCGCAGGTACACGGCTTCCTCCACGATCTCGCCGCGCGCGATACAGGCCCAGATCGCATCGGCCCGAGGTTTGGCCGAACCTTGATTGCCGCCTGACCAATCTACGACAATGACGGTGTCAAACTGGCCTGTCACAGGCCCACCTCAGCCAGTATGAAATCTGCAATCGCGTCCGTATCATCGAGTTCAAAGACCGGGCGATCCAGCGCAAGCGGCGTATCGCTGGCGATCGCGCGTATGGTCGGATCATCCGGTGCAATCAGTGGATTGCCGGTTTCAGCCCGGTGCGCCTCGATCTTGGGGTGGGCGTCGCGTTTGTATCCTTCAACCAGCACCAGATCGGCAGGGGCCAGTTTGGTCAACAAGTCGGCCAGACCTGGCTCGTCCGTATCGCGCAACTCATGCATCAACGCAAAACGATTGCGCGAGGCCAACAGCACCTCGGTCGCACCTGCAACCCGGTGCCGATGGCTGTCCTTGCCCGGATGATCCACGTCAAAGCTGTGGTGGGCATGCTTGACCGTTGAAACGGAATACCCGCGCCCTGTGATCTCGGTCACCAAACGCTCCATCAGGCCGGTCTTGCCCGCGTTTTTCCACCCGACGACACCGTATAGTCTCATAACATCGCTTCCGCCCGTTCGAGGTCATCCGGCGTGTTGACGTTGAAAAACGCCGCCTCATCCGGGAACATCGCGATGCGGCCGTCGTGGCGATCCGTCCACATCACGACCTTTCGTATGCCGTTTTGCAAAGCCGCGCGCAGATCATCGCGCAAAGCAACGGGCCATAGTCCGAAGGTGGGGTGCCGCGCGCTGCCACGCTCCGGGTCCGGCGTTGCGGCCAAAACCAGTGGATGCTCCATGCCTTCCGCGGTCAGTTGCAGGCGTGGCACCAGATCGCAGGGGAAAAACGGCGTGTCCGCCGCCGCGGTCACGATGCAATCGGCCCCAATCGTCGCCGCCCAGTCAAGACCGGCGAGAACACCCGCCAACGGACCCGCATAGCCTTCGACGCTATCGGGAATAACCGGAAGTTTCAGAGCACAGAACCGCTCCGCATCCCCATTGGCATTCAAGGCAAGATCAGCCACCTGCGGGCGCAACCGGTCAATCACCTGCCCCAGCAGCGTGCTGTCGCCCAAAGGCAAAAGCCCCTTGTCGCCTCCGCCCATCCGCGTGGCCAATCCGCCCGCCAAAATCACCCCAACCGGCTGCTTCATTGCGCGGCCTTTCGTGCAGAACGGCGCGGCTCATCGGCAACGGATTTCGGGTCAACATCGCGCACCAGCCGCTCTTCGCCACTCAGGCACACAAACCGCTGACCGCGCATGCGACCAATCAGCGTCAGACCCACCTGCTGCGCAATCTCAACGCCCCACGCGGTAAAGCCGGAGCGGGAGGCAAGTACCGGAATGCCCATCATCGCCGTCTTGATCACCATCTCCGAAGTCAGGCGACCCGTGGTATAAAGGATTTTGTCGCCGGCCTCGACATGATTGGCCATCATCCACCCTGCAATCTTGTCGACCGCATTATGGCGGCCCACGTCTTCCATGTAGACGAGCGGCCGGTCCCTGTGACACAAGACCGTGCCATGGATCGCTCCCGCCTCAAGGTACAGTGATGGTGTCCGGTTTATCTGCGCCGACAAGGCATAAAGCCACGAGGTCTTTACTTCGGTTTCAGACAGTTGCACGCCCTCCAGACCTTCCATCATGTCCCCGAAAACCGTACCGACCGCACAGCCGCTGGTACGGGTCTTCTTCTTCAACTTTTCTTCGTGATTGGTGGGCGTCTCGGTCCGCACGACGACCGTTTCCAACTCTTCATCGTAGTCAATGCCGGTTACCACCTCCTGCGGACCCAACATGCCTTGGTTGCGCAAGAACCCAAGTGCCAGATAATCCGGATAATCCCCGATCGTCATCGCGGTGACGATTTCCTGACTGTTGAGGTAAATGGTCAGCGGGCGCTCTTCGACCACCGAAATCTCTGTGCGGGCACCCGTGTGGTCATGGCCGACCACGCTGCGGGTCAGCCGCGGCGCCATCGGGTCCGGCGCAATCACATAGCCCGCCACATCGTTTTCCTGCGCCAATTGCATCCCCCCCGGCAGATCGCTAAGTCGTTCAAAGACAGTCTAAGGACCCTTCATGCCCACCACCACCACCAAATCCGCGTTTTGGGCGGGCATCCGCGACAGCGCGCCCTTCATATTTGTGGCAGGCCCCTTCGCGATGCTGTTCGGCGTGCTGGCGACCGAGGCCGGGCTCAGCATTTTCGAAGTGATGAGCTTTTCACTGGTCGTCATTGCAGGGGCCGCGCAATTCACCGCCTTGCAGTTGATGCGGGAGGAAGCCCCGACGGTCATCGTCCTGATCTCCGCACTGGCGGTCAATTTGCGGGTGGCGATGTATTCGGCAGCATTGACGCCATATCTCGGTCGCGCACCGCTGTGGAAGCGCGCCATCGCCGCCTATCTGCTGGTCGATCAAAGCTATGCGCTCAGTCATGCAAAATTCGAAAGCGAACCCGCTTTGACGCTGCAACAACGGCTCGCCTATTACTTCGGAACCTGCGCGCTTGTGATGGTGATCTGGTTCGGTTGCAGCTATCTGGGAGCGGCCCTGGGCACATCATTGCCACAAGACCTGCCGTTGGATTTTGCTTTGCCCATCGCGTTTCTGTCGATGGTGGCGCCGATGCTGCGCACGCTGCCACACCTGATTGCCGCGGCCGTCGCGATCGTGGTCAGCCTGATTGCAGTCAACATACCCTATTCACTGGGTCTGATCGTGGCGGGACTTGCCGGCATGATGGCCGGGGCACAGGCCGAACTGGTGATGCAAAGACGGCAGACATGATGGACCCTTCGGCAATCGACAAAGGCACGCTTTGGTTCATCATCTTTGGCCTCGGCATGGGCAGCTTTCTGCTGCGCTTCACGTTTCTGGGCTTTGTCGGGGACAGGCCCCTGCCCGCCTGGCTGCTCCGGCACCTGCGCTATACGGCCGTGGCGATCCTGCCTGCGCTGGTTGGGCCGCTCGTGGTGTTTTCAGGCGAAGGCGGAAGCACGGACCCGACCCGCTTGATCGCCGCTGCGGTGACGGCGACGGTCGGGGTGTGGACGAAAAACGTGCTCGCGGCGATCGGGTCCGGGACCGCCACTTTGTTTGCCCTTCTCTATCTGGTGGGATAATGGGACGGTGGGCGGGGCGTCTTTGCCAAAGGCAAAGAGCGTCCGAGCCGCCGGACTACAGCACAACCTTGGCTATGCCGTCCTGAATAGTGCCCTCGTCATCTTCGTAATAACGGTCTTCGACAACGCCGGGGCGCACAGATATCTGCTCCATCAGGTTGGTTGGATAAAACGTCTGCTTGATGTCTTCAAAGCCGGGGACCTGTCGCAACAGACCTGACGCAGCATTCGTACAATAAGTCTGAGCAACCGCCCCGTTGCTCAACGCAAGCTGCAATGCAGTCTCAGCCTGTTCGTCCGTCACCTCGACGGTTTGACTGACGATATGAAAGGTGCTGCGCGCATGCGCGCTCTTGTAGCCCGCCAAAACCGCAGGCGTCACACCAAAAAGAACATCCTGCTGCTCTGGTACGCGTTCATTGACGAAGGATCCGGCCGGATCAAAGATCACACGCTGTGACCCGTTGATCATGACGGCTGTGTGGCCACCGCTCCCTGTCCGGTTATTGACCATCGTCATAACGGTCAGTGTCGCAGGCCCGGGTGCGCGATAGGCAACCTCCTGGACCCGTTCATTTGATGCGTAGGACACCACGGGTGCAGGTGCACAACCTGCAAGTCCCGCGCAAAGTGTCAGTGTCGCAATGATCCGCATCATGTCCGATCCTCAGCGCCGGGGACAGACAATCAGGTAATGAAAATCGCCATTCCAACGATGATCACCAAAATCACGACGACCGACCAAGTTGTAAACTTCATGAACCCGTCAAACGTCTTTTCGTGTTCTTTGACGTCCATCTCGCCATGTTTGTATTCGGCCATGTCCGGCTCCCTTATTCGATCAGCTTTGACGGGCTTTACCGCATTTGAACATGGCTGTCACTGCGTCTTTGTTGCGCGATCAACCTTCTTCGAGATCCTGTGCCAGCCGAAAGCCGATGCGCGTCGGAGCCGCGGTTTCGACCGCTTTCGGCAAGGTCCGCAGCATCACGTTCAACTGGGTGACATGTTGGATCAGTTGCGTTTTGGCACCTGTCCGATCACTGCCATAGAATGTCACGATATCAGGATCGTAGTACCCCATCCCTTCGATGCGCAAAACGCCGACATCGCCGCCGGTAAAACCCATCGCCACTTCGTGTTCGTTATCAAGGTTTTCCTCGAAATTCTTGAGATACAGGATGATGCGCTCATAGGCCCAGCGCGCCGGGCTTTTCTTTTCCATCGGAGTTTTTGCCACACCCGAGGGCACAGGCTGATTTTCCGCGTTTGGCGTATCAGGATCACAATGAACGTCGTGCCGACACGGGATCGCATCCGCTTCATATGCCTCTGCCGCCGTATTGATCATCTTGTCATCCATGTCTCATTCCTTGCGTTGATACACCCAAGCGCCATCGCCCCGCCGCGTGCGGGTTGCCTGCCCCGCCTGATGAAGATGCGACAAATGCGCCACCGATTCCACCAGGGCCAGCCCATATTCGGCTTCACCAATCTTGCGCTTGAACAAGGGTGCAAAGCACTCCGATGCGGCTTTGGGTGTTTCAATATAGTCAATCAGCCGCTTCAAGGCACCATGGTGATTGTCGATCAGTTGCCGTATGCGCGTGGGCAACCCGGTAAAGGGCAGTTTGTGGCCGCCCAGAACAAGCTGATCCTCCCGCGCCAAGGGCCGCAGACGTTCGCAGGCCTCAAGCCAGTCGCCAATCGGATCGGCCATCGGCTCGGTGGCGTAAACACCGATATTGGGGCTGATCGACGACAGGATCTGATCACCGGAGATCACCAGCCCATCGTCGCGACTCCAGAACGTGGCATGTTCCGGCGCGTGGCCGTTGCCCATATGGATGTCCCAGACGCGCCCGCCCATGGTGATCGTCTGACCTTGCTGAATCCGGGTAAAACCCAAGGGCATGGGGGCCACGATATCGCCGAAATTGAAGGGACGTTCTGCCGCGCGTTTGTCAAAGGTCTGGGTGTCCATGCCCGCGCTGCGCCAAAACGCGAGCGTCTCTGCGACGGGCGTTTCTTGCACATCCAGTGTCAGCATCCGCGCAAAAAGCCACGCGGTGCGCGTCGTCACCAATTCCGCGCCAAAGTCACTCTGCAACCAGCCCGCCAGTCCGACATGATCCGGATGGTGATGCGTCACGACAACGCGGCGAATGGGTTTGCCTGCCAGCGGGCCGTCGATCATTTCACGCCAGATGGCGCGCGTCTTTTTCGTGTCAAAGCCCGTGTCGATCACCGTCCAGCCATCGCCATCGTCCAACACATAGACATTCACATGGTCCAGCCGCATCGGCAGCGGCAAGCGGAACCACAGCACGCCCGGAGCCACTTCCACGCCAACGCCGTGTTCGGGTGGGTCAGGCCACGGGTATCTGAGGCCCGTGGGCGCAAGGGATGTCATCAGGTGGCGAACTCTTCGGCATTCAGGGAAAACACGTCATAATCACCCGATTGTGCCTGCGCCAGCAACCCCGTGTTTTCCGGCAGCATGCGCAGGATGTAGAACCGCGCCAGTTTCTCGCGCACACCGCCCTTGTCCGCCACCGCCGAGGTCAGGTGCACATGCGCGCCCAGCACGCGCGCGAAGGCCCGCAGATAGGGCACCGCGCCGGAAAAGCGGACGCGGTGGTTCTGCTCGATCATCCACTCGGTGGTTTCGCGCAGCGATTCGCTGGCCTGCCATACCGCTTCGGCCAGATCGGGGAACACGGCGCGGGCCTCTTCTGCAGCGGCTTCGATCTCATCAAACAAACGCCCGGCAGCCTCGCCCCCGTCGATCATCTTGCGGGCCACAAGGTCCATCGCCTGAATGCCGTTGGTGCCCTCGTAGATCGTGGTCACGCGCACATCACGGGCATATTGTGCCGCGCCCGTCTCCTCAATCACGCCCATGCCGCCATGGACCTGAATGCCCATATGCGCGACTTCGTTTCCGATATCCGTGCCAAAGGCCTTGGCCACCGGCGTCAACAGGGCCGCACGGCGTTTCCACGCCTCTTCGCCCGTGGCCGTGGTCATGTCGATGGCCACCGCACACATCAGAGCGATGCCCCGCGCGGCATAGATTTCGGCGCGCATCGTCATCAGCATCCGGCGCACATCGGCGTGGTCGATGATGGTACCAGTGCTGCCCTCGGTCTTGCCCTGTTTGCGATCGAGCGCATAGTTCAGCGCGTGCTGATACGCCCCTTCGGCGGCGCCCACGCCTTGACCGCCCACACCCAGACGAGCATTGTTCATCATGGTAAACATGGCCGCCATGCCGCCGCCCTCGGGGCCAACCATCCAGCCCTTCGCGCCATCATATTGCATGACGCAAGTGGGGGATCCGTTCAGACCCATCTTGTGTTCGAGGCTGACGACCTTGAGGCTGTTGGCCACGCCCACATTGCCGTTTTCGTCGGGAAGGTTGCGCGGCACCAAAAACAGGCTGATGCCCTTCGTGCCCGCCGGTGCGCCCGGAATGCGCGCCAGAACCAGATGGCACACATTCTCGGTAAAATCGTTATCCCCCCAGGAGATGTAAATTTTCTGACCCGTGATCGCATAGGTGCCGTCGCCATTATCCTCTGCCTTGGTGGTCAGCGCCCCCACATCCGAACCGGCCTGTGGCTCGGTCAGGTTCATGGTGCCCGACCACTCGCCCGAGATCAGCTTGGGCAGGTACAGGTCCTTGATGGCGTCACTGGCGTGATGCTCAAGCGCTTCGATCTGGCCCTGGCTCATCAACGGGGCCAATTGCAGCGAGAGGCACGCGGCACTCATCATCTCGTTCACCGCGCTGGTCAGTGCCATCGGCAGCCCCATGCCGCCATATTCCGGATCCGCCGACATCCCGATCCAGCCGCCTTCGGCAATCGCCTTGTACCCATCACCGAACCCCGGAGACGTCCGCACAACGCCGTTCTCCAATCGCGCAGGATGCAAGTCGCCGGGACGTTGCAACGGGGCCATGATCTCTTCGCAGAGTTTACCCGCTTCTTGCAGGATGGCAGAGGTCACATCCTTCGACGCCTCGGAGAAGCGCTCCGTTGCCACCACCTGATCAAGGCCGACCACATGGTCGAACAGGAAGCTGTATTCATCAACTGGGGCACGATAGGACATTGGGGTGGTCTCCGGATCAAAGTCTTGGCAAGGGCTCGGACGCGGCGTAAAGGAGCGTCTTCGATCTATTGATGCGGCGCGCGGCGCGTTATCGCAACTCAAACGCGGCGTCACAGCGGGCGCGAAAAGGCAGACATGACCAACCTGCAGACAATGACCCTGGCCGCCGATGGCGACGGATTTGCCACGGCCGCCGGGGTGCTGGCCAAAGGCGGGCTGGTCGCCTTCCCGACAGAAACCGTCTATGGCCTCGGGGCGGACGCGACGCATGACACAGCCGTCGCACGCGTCTTTGCGGCCAAGGGCCGACCCAGCTTCAACCCGCTGATCGTGCATGTGGCGGACCTTGCCGCCGCCCGAAACATCGCCGTCTTTGATGACATGGCCTTGCGTCTGGCGGCCGCGTTCTGGCCCGGCCCGCTCACGCTGGTTCTGCCTCTGCGCCCGGGGCACGGAATTGCCCCGCTGGTTTCGGCGGGCCTTGAAACGATTGCGCTGCGTGTCCCCGCGCATCCCGTAGCGCAACGCCTGTTACGTACCTGTGATCTGCCCATCGCGGCCCCCTCGGCCAATCCATCAGGCCAGATCAGTCCGACGACGGCTGCTCATGTCGCCGCCGGGCTGACCGGCAAAGTGGACGCAATTCTTGACGGTGGGCGCTGTGATGTGGGACTGGAATCCACCATCGTCGGCGGGTCGCCCCTCGCGCTCCTGCGTCCCGGTGGCTTGTCTGTGGAACGCATTGAAACGTTGGTTGGCCCTTTGGCCCCAGCGGGCGAAGGCATCACAGCGCCCGGACAATTGGCGTCCCATTACGCGCCTAAAGCCACTGTGCGTCTGAATGCGAACGCCGCCCATCCCGGTGAAGCCCTGTTGGGGTTTGGCCCCATGCCGTCGGATTTGAACCTGTCAATCACCGGAGATCTGACGGAAGCGGCGGCCAACCTGTTCGGGCATTTGCACAAGCTTGACGCAATGAAACGTCCCATCGCCGTGGCCCCGATCCCGGACGTCGGGCTTGGTCGCGCCATCAATGATCGGCTGAGACGCGCCGCGGCGCCCCGCTGACCTAGGCGCGCCCGGCAGTGCCAGAAAGCCCCAGCGGATCAATCCCCATGGATTTCACCGCATCGGTCCATGTTGTGTCATCCTGCGCGCCAAAAACCAGATCCGGGGATGCGGCACCCGTCAGCCATCCGTTATGGGCAATCTCGTTCTCCAATTGCCCCGGCCCCCAACCGGCATAGCCCAACATGACTTTGGCACGTTCGGGTCCCTGCCCTTTGGCAATGGCCTCCAGCACATCAATGGTTGCGGTCATGCCGAACTGATTTGCAACGTTCAGGGTTTTCAGGCCGGACTGGTAATCCGTCGAATGCAGGACAAAGCCGCGGCCACTTTCGACCGGGCCACCGAAATGAACGGGGGCGGTGTGGGCCGGTCCATCGGCGCGAAGATCAAGCTGGTGCAAAAGATCACCCAGCGCCATGTCCGGCACAGGTTTGTTCACGATCAACCCCATTGCGCCATCGTCTGAGTGGGCACACAGAAAGATCACCGCCCTGTCAAAGCGCGGATCGCCCATGCCCGGCATAGCGACGAGCAACGCACCGGTGAGGTCATCAAGATCGTCGTCAGCCATGCGGTTCATATCCGTTCATCACACCCCTAGGATGCCCGCACTGCGCATCGAGGACAAGGGATCGTGTCGCCGCAGGTGGAAGCGGACACACAGGCAGGTGACCATATCGTGACTTGGATTTCAAAGCCGACGCGTTCATTTAGGGAGCATGACAAAGCACATCCTAGCCGTAATCGCCCTCGGGCTTGCCGCGACCTTGGCCTTGGCCCCGCCTGTGGATGCCAAAGATCCTTTCGATGATCCAATTCGGGCCGATGTCTTGCAGGGCTGGGACTTGCCGGACGGGCGACGCCTTGCCGCTGTGCAACTGACCCTCGATCCCGGCTGGAAAACCTATTGGCGCGCGCCGGGCGATGCCGGTATCCCGCCCCATTTCGACTGGAGCCGTGCGCGCAACCTGTCGCAGGTGGCCATCAGTTGGCCCACGCCCAAGGTCTTTATGGATAACGGCATGCAATCCATCGGCTACAAGGACAAAGTCGTCATTCCGGTCTATCTGACCCCGTCCAAACCGGGCCAGCCCATCCGACTCCGGACCAAGATGTCGCTCGGAGTGTGTGCGGATGTCTGCATGCCCCATGAAATCAAGATCGACACGATGCTTGATACCCCGGACTTGACTCCCACTCCGGCCATCGTCGCCGCCCTGGCGAACGCGCCCTATGCGCAGGACGAAGCGGGCGTGCGCGCCGCCACATGCCGACTGCGGCCTACCGCCGATGGGATGGAGATCAAGGCGCAGATAACACTGCCCTATACCGGCGGGCCCGAAGTCGCTGTGATAGAGACCACGACAGACGGGCTCTGGATCAGTGAGGCACAGACCTCGCGGGCGGGGGATACCCTCACCGCCATCAGCGAAATGGTGCATATCAATGGCGGTGCTTTTGCGGTCGACCGCTCCGGTGTTCGGATTACGATCCTGGGCGGTGACTACGCGGTAGACATCAAGGGCTGCTCAGCCGGCTAGGCCAACATCCAAGACATCTCCTTGCATGCCCAAGGGCGCACCATGCGACTGCGCATGTCAGGGCGCCCTCAGCCTTGTGATCTGAAAGCCCAGGGCCGCCACGATATAGGCCACAAGCCCGATCGCCAGCACACCGGCAGAAAAGAGCGCCAAAGCCGCAGGCATGGCCGCCGTTGATGCAAAAGCCGGAACGGCCTGTTGGATGGCGACAGGCAACACGCCGGTGACCATTGCATGTCCCAAGGTGGCAGCGAACCACATCGCCACCAACGCCCACAAGCCGACAAAGCCCCAGCGCACGGCAGCCGCAGGCGCAGACAGCCCACGGCGCATCGCCGCGATCTGACGGGCAAGGTCGTGTTGCACCGCAACCAGAGACGGCACCACAAGCAACACCAGCAACATCCCAAAGCCCAGCCCATAAACCAACGTGATGACCGTCGGTTTGAGGAACTGCGCCTGCTGCGATTGCTCGTACAGCAGTGGTGCCATCCCCAAGACCGTCGTCAGCGTGGTCAGCATGACGGGGCGCAAACGATCGGACGTGCCATCAATGATCGACGGAATAAGCCCGCGGGTCTCTGCGTAGTCGTCAATTGTCGTCACAAGCACGATGGAATCGTTGATGATGATCCCCGTCATGCCCAACAAGCCGACAACGGTGAACATGCTCAGGGGCACATCCCACAGTGCATGACCATAAATCGTTCCCACCAACCCAAACGGGATGATCAGCATTACCACAATGGGCCGCGTCCAGCTGGAAAACACCCATGACAACACCAGATAGATACCGGTGAGTACAAGGATGAGACCGTTCAAAGCGTCGGCCAGAAACTCGTTTTCATCCTCACTCAGACCAGCCTGAAAATAATCGACCTGACGTTCCGTCGCGATGGTCGGCAGAATATCGTCCGCAAGAATCTGGTTGATCTCTGTGGCACGGGCGGGATCGTCCTCGGAAATATCACCGCTGACGGTAATGAGGCGGATACCGTTTTCCCGACGCACCGTCGAAAAGCCAGTACGCCGCTCGACGCTGACGATATCGGCCAGCGGCACGTAGGCTCCCGCAGGCGTCCGCATCTGGGTGCGATCCAGGAAATCGGCTGTCAATTCGCCCGCCGGCAACTCGACACGGATCTCCGCGCTGCGCGCGCCGTCGGGATAGGTCGCCGCTTCGATGCCGTTCAGGCGATTGCGCAAAGCCCGGCCCAGCGTATCGATGGTAAAGCCCAGTGCCTGACCCTGCGCCGTCAGGTCCAGAATCAACTCTTCCTTGTCATAGGCCAGATTATCCTGAACCGCGCTGACTTCGGGGAATTGCAACAGCGCCCGTTTCAGGTCTTCGGATGCCTCCTTGAGGGTATCCGTATCCGCACCAAAGAACTCGACATCAAGCGCATCACCACCCGGGCCCGAACGCCAACCGCGAAAGCTGACCGTTTCGACCATCGGGTGGTGGACAACGGCGTCCTGCAAGGCTGCCACGAATGCAAAAGACGAATAGGGGCGCAAATCGGCGTCGATCAGTTCGATCGAAATCCCGCCCAACAGGTCCTCGTCCTTGCTGTCCGTTCCGGCCAGACCGCGCCCTGCATTGCCACCGATTTCTGCGATCACGTAGTCAATCGGGTTGCGCCCGTGCTCCTGCTCGAACTCCGCGCCCAGCGCTTTGGTCGCGCGTTGCATTTCGCGCATCATGGCCAGCGTATCGGCACGTGTGGCCCCTTCGGCCATCGCGAAGTTGCCAGTGACGGAACCACGTTCAGGCGCGTTGAAGAACCGCCATTGCACGTCGCCCCGGATGAGCAAGGTCACCTGACTGGCCAGTATGACACACACCCCGGCAAGGACCGCATAACGACATATGATGACGCCGGCGATGAAAGGGCGAAACAGATGTTCACGCATCCATTCAAAGCCGAGATTGACGATCGCGGATGGCGTATCCAGGCCCTGGTTTCCCATCTGGGCCACCCAGTGCATCTTCCGCGCGCGCGGACTGAGCAGGAATATGATCGCCATCAAGGTCGGGCCTGCTGCCAGATAGGGCACCGCCGCCGCCCAGCTGTTCAACGCATCGGGCCAGATCAAAAAGGACAGACCACCCGTCAGGCCCGCGCTCAACACGACAAGGGATACCACAGCGACAGCAAGCTTGAAGCGGCTGAACCGGGCTTTGCCGCCGGCAGCCAGTGCGTGCGCCATGTGGTGCGGCAGAATCAAAAAGCACTCAACCAGAGAGGCGATCAGAACGAAAATGACAGTAAAGGGAATGTCCTTGATCAGCGTCCCAAACCGGCCCCCGATGATGAGCAGGCCAAAGAACGCGATCACCGTGGTGAGCATCGCGGCAAAAACCGGCAACGCCATGCGTCGGGCTGCATTCTCGGATGCGGTCATCGGCCCCTCGCCAAGGGTGCGGTATCTGAAATCCGCATGCTCCCCGACAACAATCGCATCATCCACGACGATACCCAGCGTTATGATCAACCCGAAGAGCGAGATCATGTTGATCGTGAGGCCGCCCACATACATCAGCGCAATTGCGGCGGACATCGCAACAGGAATACCCGCCGCCACCCAAAACGCAGTCCGCGCATTCAGAAACAGGAACAGCAGCCCCACAACCAACCCAAGGCCCAGCAGGCCATTGTCGATCAGAATGTCCAAACGGCCCGAAATCGCCTCGGCGCGCGTGCGGATCAATTCGATGGAAACGGCGGGCGGCAAGGTTGCGTTCAATGCCGCCGCGACCTCTTCCACGGTCGCCTGAATCGCCAGTGCGTCCCCCTGGTTCGAACGGTCCACGCGGATCGATACCGCCGGATTATCGCCCACGTAATAGCTGCGGTTGCGATTGCTCCCCAGCAACGTGACGGTGGCCACATCCCGCACCCGCAATTTCGATCCATCCGGATTGGACCTCAGAACGATGCCCCCGATCTCTTCGGGCGTGCGTTTTTCCGTGCCCGTGCGCACGCGGGCATTGGCCCCGGTCACATCACCTGCCGGACTTGCGTCGACCTCGGCCGCGATGGCGTCTGCTATGTCGGACATGGTCACGTCATTGGCGATCAGGCTCAGCGATGGCACTTCGATCAGCGTTTGCGGGGCCGCGACCCCCTGGATCGTGGTGCGCGTAACGCCCTCGGCAAAGAGGCGCATGACAAATTCGTCGGCGAAAAGACCCAGTTGCTTTGGATCCACCGGGCCGGTGATCACCACATCCGTGACGCGGTCCCGCCATGCGCCGCGACGCACGGTCGGATCGTCTATGTCTTCGGGCAGGCCCGTGACCTGATCAACCGCAGTTTGCACGTCGTCCGCGGCCCGGCTCATGTCCCAGCCGGGTTCGAACTCCAGCGTGATCCGGGCAGAGCCTTCGCTGGACAAAGCAGACGAAGTCTCGACGCCTTCCACTGCCAGCAAGCCCGGCTCCAACACCTGAACAACGGCTGCGTCGATATCCTCGGCCCCAGCCCCATCCCAACTGACGGAGACGGATACATTGTCCACGATCACATCGGGAAAGAACTGGGCGCGCATGTTCGGGATCGCGACGGCACCCGCCACCACCAACAAGACCAACAGCAGGTTCGCAACTGTCCTGTGCCGGACGAAATAGCTTATGATGCCGCCAGCGGCCTTTGGAATCCCGCGTACCAAATCAGCCTCCCATCCGCCCTTCCAGACGGGCAACCATCTGCGCTGGAACACGCGTTTCGCTCAAACTGGCCAGAACGCGGGCCTTGGCTTCTTCGGGCATCCGTTGATTGGCTTCGACAAAGGCGACAAGCTTGGCACGACGTTCGGCGCTCAGCTCAAGCATCTCGGGCTCGGCCGGGACTTCGGCAACGTCCGGACGCAGGGGGCGAACGGCGATGCCGACCCCCAGCAAGGGCGAGCGGGCTTCGACCACTTCGCGCCCCGCCAAACCGGCACCGCGCACCAGAACATCATCGCCCTGACGGCGCACAAGCGTCACTGCGATGGCTTCCAACCTGTCATCTTCGCCCAATACCAAAACCGTGTTGGACGAATCCAAAGCCGCGGCCGGCAAGCGCACGACCTCGTCCAATGGCGGCTCCTGCACATTTACGGTGACGAAGTCGCCCGGCTTGAACCCCACGGATTGATCCAGGCGGGCAAAGACAAGCCGTCCGGTCTGCCCTTCGCCCACGGCCACGCTCGCGCGGCTGATGATACCCGTGGCGGTCAGGTCGATCCCGGACACATCCAGCGTGGCGGTTACGGAGGCAGGCACCAACGCGCCCGCATCGTCCAGCAATCGCGCGTACTGGGCCGTAGAAACCCGGAACGACACTTCCAACATGTCCGGATCGATCAATACAGCCAGTTTTTCATTGGCGGAAACAAGGCGGCCCTGCACCACATTCGTGTCACTCAACGTTCCATCAAACGGTGCAATCAGGGTCGTATCGACCAATTCCTTTTCCGCCTCTCGCAGCGCAATGCGGGCACGGGCCAAACGCGTCTGGGTCTGATCCATACGCGCCTCTGCCTGGGATACGGCCTGGCGACGGGACAACACGGCCTGACGCGCCGCTGATGCCGCCAACTCAGCCGTTTCCGTATTGGCGGCCGTTCCGACGCCGCGCTCAGCCAGGTTGACCTGCCGCTCATAGACACGCTGACGCAGGTCCGCTTGTTCCTGCGCTGCCGCCTCTTCGTCTCGGGCCAGCGCAATACTGCGCTCGGCATCCCGTACTTCCGCCTCGGCATCCAACATATCCGCCTCGGCGCGCTCAAAATCGGCTTGCGCGTCTGCAGGGTCGATCCGTATCAACTCAGATCCGGCTTGTACGGCCCCGCCATCTTCGAACGCATCCGAAAGCGTGACCACGCGCCCACCTGTTGCGGCGCGCAACTCAAGGGTCCGACGGCTCTTGACCTCGCCAAAGCTCTCGAGAATGGGGTTTTCCGTCCCCGACACGGCACGCACCACGCCAACGGCAAAGACACGCTCGCGCGCAGGTGGGGCCTTGGTTTCGCGGGCCATGTATTCCTGCACCGCACCGCCCACAAGCTGTGCCGCATAGGCCAAAAGCCCGAGGCTCAGAGCCGCCAGCACGAGTCCGATCAGACTTTGCCTCAAAAATCGCATTTATTTAAGCCTTTACCCGCCGCGTCCCGGTTAAAATATAACGTAGACCGCAGCCACAAAATACGTATGCACGAACATGTTACGCGCCAGCACGTTATTTCCGTCGTTGATGTTCATCAAGCCGGGGCAATATTTCAACAAAATTGCAGGGACGGTGACGATAATCCAGCTGTCGGCCCAGAATCTCATCCCATGCGTCCTTGCACGCGCCGGGACTGCCCGGCAAAGCAAAGAGGTAGGTGCCGTTGCGCACGCCCCCGGTTGCCCGGCTTTGCACCGCACTCGTACCGATCTTTTGCATCGAAACGATGGTGAAAATGGTGCCGAAGGCGTCGATTTCCTTTTCGTAGACATCCCGGTGCGCCTCGACCGTCACATCACGGCCCGTCAGGCCCGTGCCACCGGTTGAGATGACCACGTCGATCTGCGGGTCATCGCACCAGATCCGCAGTTGCTCCGCGATTTGTGCGCGTTCGTCGGGCAAAATCTTGCGGTCCACGAGGACATGTCCGGCGTCCGCAATCCGGCCGACCAGCACATCGCCCGATCGGTCCTCGCCCAGCGACCGCGTGTCGCTCACCGTCAGAACGGCTATGCGAATGGCGATGAAGTCCTTGGTCTCGTCAATCCGGTTCATGCCCGCTCCATAATCGCAAGACGGGCAGCGAGGCCCGCAAGAAAAAAGACCGATCGCCGGTCCAACGCAAAGCTGTCGCCGACCGAAACGGCCCTCGCTTCTGACATGACCAAGCGCGGAACACAGGCCAGTGACAAAACCGGATCAACCATCGCGTAACCGCGCCTTGAGGCTGAGCAAATCGGCCCAGGCTTCACGTTTTGCCAGTGGCGTGCGCAACAGATAGGCCGGATGAAACATGGGCAACGCTGGTTTGCCCTGCGCCTCGACCCAATCGCCGCGCAAACGGGTGATGCCGCGCTTGCCAAGCAGGGCCTGACAGCTGTGATTGCCCATGATGACCAGAACATCCGGATTGGCCAAGGCGATATGACGATCTAGGAAAGGCTGCATCATCGCGACCTCTTCAGGCTTTGGATCACGGTTCTGCGGTGGGCGCCAGGGCAGGACATTGGTGATATAGACCGATGTTTCGCGGCTCAGATCGATGGCCGCCAGCATCTTGTCGAGCAACTGACCGGCAGGGCCGACAAAGGGGCGCCCCTCGCGATCTTCATCGCGCCCGGGCGCTTCGCCAACGATCATCACACGCGCGCCGGGCACGCCGTCGGCAAAGACCAGATTGCGCGCACCGCGCTTCAACTCGCAATGCTCGAACGCCCCGAGGGCTGCGCGCAACCCGTCCAGATCACTGGCCGAGGCCGCAGCCGCCCGCGCAGCCGCGACCGGATCAATCTCGCTTGGCATCTCCGGTTCGGCCGTCTGAACGATACGCGCAATCGCGGGTTTGGGTGCGGGCGGCGGGACGTCATAGCGATTGACGGGTACATCACCGATACACTCATCCGCGCCCAGCTCAATCTGCCAGGCCAGCATCGCCGCCGCGTTATGATAGTTCACCGATTCCATTACTCAGACTCTATCGCTCCGGAACCGGAACAGGAACGCCCCATCGAACTTTTGCAAATCCTCACGTCAATGTTTCCCAGATACTGAGGCCCGCCCGCTTGCCGCGCGCCTGCCTGCACGCTTATAAGCACCTGAACGCGCCAAGGGATTGCCATGACCTTTACCCACCGCCACCTCCTCGGGATCGAACATCTGCGGCCCGAAGAAATCGTGACCCTGCTGGATCTGGCCGATGACTATGTGACCCTGAACCGCGCTGCGGAAAAGCACGGGGCCGCACTGGCCGGGCTGACACAGATCAACATGTTTTTCGAAAACTCGACCCGCACGCAAGCCAGCTTTGAGTTGGCAGGCAAGCGGCTCGGTGCGGACGTGATGAACATGGCGATGCAGGCCAGTTCGATCACCAAGGGCGAAACGCTGATCGACACCGCCATGACGCTGAACGCAATGCACCCCGATCTTCTGGTGGTGCGGCATCCGCATTCGGGTGCCGTGGACCTGTTGGCGCAAAAAGTGAACTGCGCCGTCCTGAATGCGGGCGACGGGCGGCACGAACACCCAACGCAGGCCTTGCTCGACGCGTTGACCATCCGGCGCGCCAAGGGGCGGTTGCACCGGCTCAACATCGCAATCTGTGGCGATATCGCCCACAGTCGCGTGGCACGCTCCAACATCATCCTGCTGGGGAAAATGGAAAACCGGATTCGTCTGATCGGCCCTCCGACCCTGATGCCTGCCGGAATCAATGAATTTGGTGTCGAGGTTTATGACAACATGCAAAAAGGTCTCGACGACGTGGACGTCGTAATGATGCTGCGGCTGCAACGCGAGCGGATGGATGGCGGCTTTATCCCGTCCGAACGGGAGTATTATCACCGCTTCGGCCTCGACGCGGACAAACTGGCGCACGCCAAACCGGATGCCATCGTCATGCACCCCGGCCCAATGAACCGCGGCGTGGAGATTGACGGAACACTGGCCGACGACATCAATCGCTCCGTCATTCAGGATCAGGTGGAGATGGGCGTGGCCGTGCGCATGGCGGCCATGGATCTGCTGGCGCGCAATCTGCGCACCGTGCGAGGGGCGGCATGAGCGCCCCGATTGATATCCCGGCCCACGAGGTCGGCCGAATCCGGCTCTTTTCTCTGTCCCTGACAGACTCCGAAGCCAAAAATCTGCAAGGCGACGCCGCAGCGCTGCAAAAGATGCTCGGTGCGGACGTGGATACCGAATATGTGGATGTCTTTCCGCTTTCCAATCTCGAAGGGGTCGGCCTCGCAGGGTTCCTGCGCGACGGCAATGCGGTGTCCACCGATCAACTGGCGCCCGATCGCGGCAAGCTCGACAAGCTCGACGCTTTGGGCGGCTGGGTTCTGATTGTTTATTCGAGTGCGTTCCGAAACACCGCCACCACGTTGACGCCCGCCCCTGCCCTGACCCTGATCGGAACCTACGGCGAGGCAATGACAGACTGGACCGCCACCGAAACCGTCAGGGCGGACGCGGCAAAACCCTTCACCGCGCCCCCTGAAACCGTAAAGAAGCGCCCCTCGGACGCCGCCATGTCCGGGCGCATCGCAACCATCGCGCTGATTGTCATGTTTGCCCTGACCGCGCTGATCATCTGGATCGCGGCATGATGGACATACTCTTGACCAACGCCAAGCTGATCGACCCCGAGGCAGGTGGCGTGACCTTCGGTGCACTGGCCGTCAGGGACGGCAAGATCGCGGCCATCATCACCGATGACAGCCCCCTGCCCGCGGCGCGCGAGACGATTGATTGCAACCGCAAGCACCTCGCCCCCGGCATCGTCGATATCGGCGTCAAAGTCTGTGAGCCGGGGGAGCGGCACAAGGAAAGCTTTGGCACGGCCGGTCTGGCGGCAGCCGCTGGCGGGGTGACCACCATGGTGACGCGCCCCGACACGGATCCGGCCATCGACAACCCCGAAACGCTGGAATTCGTCATCCGCCGCGCCCGCGAAGCCGCTCCCGTCAACGTCCTGCCCATGGCCGCGCTGACCAAAGGGCGGCAAGGGCGTGAAATGACCGAGATCGGGTTTCTGCTGGATGCAGGTGCTGTCGCCTTCACCGATTGTGACCACGTGGTCACCGATAGCAAGGTACTTGGCCGCGCGCTGGCCTACGCCAGGTCGCTCGGTGCGCTCGTGCTGGGCCACCCTCAGGATCCGGGCCTCAGCGCAGGTGCTGCGGCAACATCCGGGAAATTTGCATCGCTGCGCGGATTGCCCGCCGTGTCGCCCATGGCCGAGCGTATGGGCCTTGATCGTGACATCGCGATGATCGAAATGACCGGTGCCCGCTATCACGCCGACCAGATCACCGCCGCCCGCGCCCTGCCACCGCTGGAACGGGCCAAGCAGAACGGGTTCGACATCACGGCAGGCACATCGATTCACCACCTGACGCTCAATGCGCTGGACGTGGCCGACTACCGAACCTTCTTCAAGCTCAAGCCACCACTGCGCGATGAAGAAGATCGCCTTGCCATCGCCGAGGCCGTCCAGACCGGCCTGATCGACGTGATCAGTTCGATGCACACCCCCCAGGACGAAGAAAGCAAGCGCTTGCCCTTCGAGGCCGCCGCCAGCGGTGCCGTGGCACTGGAGACGCTGTTGCCCGCCGCGATGCAACTCTTCCATGCAGGCTCCATCGATCTGCCGACGCTGTGGCGGGCGATGTCGCTGAACCCGGCCAAGAGGCTGGGGCTGCCCTCCGGGCGGCTGGCCATCGGCGCGCCGGCCGATCTGGTGGTGTTTGACCCGCATGCCCCGTTTGTCATGGATCGCACGATGCTCCATTCCAAGTCGCGCAACACGCCCTTTGACGGGGCTCGTATGCAGGGTAAGGTCATCGCGACATATGTCGCTGGCGCGCCCGTTTATCAAAGGTCCTGATGCCCTTACTTGAATCGTCTTTCTCCGTCCTGGCCCTCTGGGCCGTGATCGGATATCTGCTCGGGTCCATTCCTTTCGGGATGGTGCTGGCAAAAGTCATGAACCTTGGCAACCTGCGCGAAGTCGGGTCGGGCAACATCGGCGCAACCAACGTCCTGCGCACCGGCAACAAGACCGCCGCTGCGCTGACGCTGTTGCTGGATGCAGGCAAAGGGGCCGCCGCGTTTCTGCTGGCCTGGGGCCTGACAGGGGCAGAAGACGCCGCCCAAATCGCAGGCCTTGCCGCGATGTTCGGGCATTGCTATCCGGTCTGGCTGAAATTCAACGGCGGCAAGGGGGTCGCCACCTTTCTCGGGTTGATGCTGGCGCTCAGCCTGCCGGTCGGCGCCGCGTGTTGTGCGGCGTGGGTTGTGGGGGCCGGGGTCAGCCGGATCTCGTCCATGGGCGCGCTTGTCGCTGCTGCCTCCTCGACATTTTTCATGGCCTTTCTCGGCTTGCCGCAGGCCTTGGTTCTGGGTGTCATCCTGACCTTGCTGATCTTTTGGCGGCACCGGGGGAATATCGCCCGCATCCGTGCGGGCACCGAACCCCGGATCGGCAAGAAGTCCCAGTGACCGGCTTTGCCACGGCCCTGGCCGCCTTGCCCATGGGCACCTTTACCGGCACCGCATTCGGGCGACGCTATGTCGTCACGAAATCAGCATTTTCCGCGGGCAAATCGGTGAAACTGGTGGCCGAAGAGTTGGGCGGCACCGACTATATCAGCCTCAACTGGTATGATCTGGCGTCAGGGGACCGGTTGAAACCCTGTGAAATGTCTGCGGCCAAAGTCACTGCGTTTGTCATGGCCTTACAGCCGGAGTAACCTCGCCCTTTTTGCAGCCATCTGCCCCCCCCGCCGCGAGCTGAGGGGGGCGTGACCTCAGTAGGAATAGTCGGCAAACACCCGCGATATATCGCCGTTCCAATCGCCGTGGTAATGCTCCAAAAGCTCATCGGCGGGCACTTTTCCGGTCTCGATGCTTTCGTGCAGGGCATTCAGGAAATGGGTCTCATTCGGCACCAGACCACCCGCGCCGGGCCGTGCGCGGGCCTCAAGCCCCGCCTGACTGATCGCGACAGCTTCGCGGGCCAGATCGTGCATGTTGATGCCCGCAACCTTGGCCTGCAATCCGTCAACCGAGGCCGCCACCCGCAGCGCCTCGCGCTGATCGGCCGTGAACCCCTTGACCAGATCCCACGCCGCATCCAGCGCCGTCTGGTCATACATCAGGCCAACCCAGAACGCGGGCAAGGCGCACAAACGCCGCCAAGGCCCCCCATCGGCCCCGCGCATTTCGATATATTTCTTCATTCGCGCCTCGGGAAAGGCGGTGGTGAGATGATCGGCCCAGTCGCTCAGCGTCGGCGTCTCGCCCGGCAGCGCGGGCAGCTTGCCTTTCAGGAAATCACGAAACGACATGCCCAGCGCATCGATATACTTGCCATCGCGGTAAACAAAATACATCGGCACATCAAGCGCATATTGCACCCAAGCCTCAAAGCCGAAGCCTTCGTCGAAAATGAACGGGATCATGCCCGTCCGGTCGGGATCAAGGTCGCGCCACACCCGGCTGCGCCAGGATTTGTGACCGTTGATCTTGTTCTCGAAAAACGGGGAATTCGCAAAGAGCGCCGTCGCCACGGGCTGCAACGCAATCGCCACTCGCATCTTTTGCACCATGTCCGCCTCGGACCCGAAATCAAGGTTCACCTGCACGGTGCAGGTGCGGCGCATCATGGTGCGGCCCATCGTGCCGACCTTGCCCATATAGGCATCCATCAATTTGTAGCGGCCCTTGGGCATCAAGGGCATTTCCTCGTGTGTCCAGATCGGAGCCGCACCCAGACCGATGAAGCCGACACCGATCTCGTTGGCGATGTCCATGACTTCGCGCAGGTGCTGGTTCACTTCATCGCAGGTCTCATGGATGGTTTCCAAAGGCGCACCGGACAATTCCAGCGCTCCGCCCGGCTCAAGCGACACGTTTGCACCGTCTTTTTCCAAGCCCGTCAGCTTGCCGCCTTCGCGCACCTCGGTCCAGTTGTGACGATCCCGCAATGCCCCCAGAACCGCCTCGATCGAGCGTTCGCCTTCGAACGGCAGCGGGTTCAGCGTGTCGCGGCAATAGCCGAATTTTTCGTGCTCGGTCCCGATGCGCCAGTCGGCCTTGGGTTTACAGCCGTCGGCCAGATACTGGGCCAATTGGTCGTGATGTTCGATCGGCCCACCGCCGGACTGAGGAATAGACATAGGGGTGCTCCAGTATGCATTGGCCTTAGGCGGGTAGGGATGGTGGGATTTGATCGGGGTGTCAATGCAGCCCGTCCCGATGTCCGGACAGGCATCGCTGTGCGCGGCTGCACAGGTCCAGAGGTGCACTTTAGTTCATACGGCGCTCAGGCAGACCCGCGCGGCACCATATCGACCAAGGATGGGCGCGGACGTTCCCAGATGACAACCGCCACGTCGGGCGTGTCCTGCAATTGCGCCAGCATCCGTTCGGTGCGCAGACCCGGCAGGGCCGCGAAGGCATCGAACAGGGCATCTGCTCCGGCCGCATCGACGGGAATCATGAGTGCGGGGCCGTCCACCTGCTCCAGCATCCAATGCGCCGGACGCAGGCTGCCATCCAACTTGAGACGCGAAAGTTCGCGCAGTGCCACAGCGCCGCCCGTCAGCGGGCCGAAATAGGTCACCTGGCCCTCGTCGACCTGCACCGCCCCCAAGCCATTGCCAGCACCGCGAAACCGCCCCCTTTGCAATCCGACCATGATCAACGCACCTGCTCCGACCAGCAACACCGGCGCAATCCAGCCCAACAACCCCTGCGGCCCCGCCAGCCACCACAGCGCCAGCACCGCGAGTGCCACGCCAACCAATACTTCGCGCCAGCGCCAGACGGCGGCAGAGGCTTCGGGCCTGATAAAACTCATGATGTCTCTCCGATCACCGTGGGCGTCTGCAACACACTGACACGGTACTGTCCGATCAAACGATAGCCAAGCGCCTCATAGGCGCGCACGGCAGGTTCATTGTTGGCAAAGAGCACCGATTGCGTCACGCCCTGCGCCGCACAGGCGCGCAACAGCCCCGCAAGAGCACGCCGCGCATATCCACGACCGCGCAGCGGGGCCGGGGTATAGACTCCGCCAATCTGAACGATGTCCGGCAAACGCGCATTGATCCCGGCCATCGACACCGCATCACCTTCATGATCCAACAGCATGACGTCAGGGCTGTCGATGGCGCGGGCGGCGCGAGCCAGCACATCCTCTGTCGGCGGCGTGCCGACCGGAGCAAGGCCTGCGTCCTGTTCATAGCCGTTGAACCAGTTTTCCAGCATCGGCAAATCTTCGACGACAGCTTTGCGGACGGCGACGGGGCCACAGATCAGCTGCCCAATCTCCAGATGATATAACGGCTCGTCTGTATGGACCTGCCACGACGCTTCGGACAGTCCCAATGCGGTCAGACAGGCCGCCACCTGCTCTGGCACACCGGTCATGCCACGCACCCGGCGGCCAGTGATCCGAGCTGCAAAATCCGCCCAAAGCGCGACAGGTGCCTTTGGCGCCTGCGCCATCACATAGCCGGAATTGGTAATTCCAAAAACCGCACTGATCGTCGAACCTGTTTCGTCGACGAAAAATGCCGTCCCATGTGGTGACACAGTATCGTGGGTCCCGTGGGCGGCCAGATTCGCGCGCAGAAACATCGAGGTCGCAGCGTGCGATGCGAGGAATGTGTCGATCGCGGAGGCATCCTCTGGGGTGGCCGCTCGAAGTGTCCGGCAATCCCCCCTGTTCACGTCCAATCCCCCAATGCCATCTGCCACAGGGTCAAAGCGGCGACAGCCGCTGTATCGGCACGCAGAATCCGTGGGCCAAGAGAGACGGCATGGGCCTGATCCAGACCGTGCAAACGGGCGCGTTCGCGCTCGGAAAAGCCCCCCTCCGGCCCGATCAGAATCGCCCAAGGGCCGGGATTGTCCCGTAAGGCGGGCGTGTCGCCCGCCCCTGCCCCAACCATCGCTTCGTCACAAAACAGCAACCGACGCTCACCCAGCGTGGCCAAGGCACGATCCAGCCGCTGCATCTCCGCCACCTCGGGGACGAACGTTCCGCCGCACTGCTCCGCGGCCTCGACCGCGTGGGCCTGCAGACGATCCCTCTGGACCCGGCCTGCATTGGTGAATTCCGTTTGCACGGGCACAATGCGACGCGCGCCCATCTCGGCCGCTTTTTCGACGATGAAATCCGTGCGGGCCTTCTTGATGGGCGCAAACATCAGCCAGAGGTCCGGGGGCAAATGCACATCGCGGGTTTTGGTGACACAAGTCAGAACACCGCTCCGCTTGCCCGCTTCGACCACTTCGGCGCGCCATTCGCCGTCGCTCCCATTGAACAGCAACACAGCCGCGCCGACGGACAGTCGCATGACCCCGAAGAGGTAATGCGCCTGCTCCCGCGACAGCACGACGGATTGCCCCTGCCCCAAGGGGTGCTCTACATAAAGGCGGATCTTTGCGTCATTCATGGAACCTACATATGACCAACATACAGCCCACACCAGATGTGCAGGTCGCTGATGCGGTAAAAGGCAACTGGGTCGATACAATCGCCCCCGCTGCCACGCGGCCCTATCTGCGGCTGAGCCGCGCCGACAGGCCTATCGGCACGTGGCTGTTGTTGTTGCCCTGCTGGTGGGGACTGACGTTGGCGATGGTCCACGACCAAACTGTGACGTGGCACGATGCGTGGATCGCCATAGGTTGCGCCGCCGGGGCGTGGTTGATGCGCGGAGCCGGTTGTACCTGGAACGACATTTCAGATCGCAACATCGATGGCCAGGTCGAGCGCACAAGGTCACGCCCCATCCCATCGGGTCAGGTCAGCGTGCGTGGCGCGGTGATCTGGATGTGCGCGCAGGCCCTGATCGCCTTTGGGATTCTTCTGACATTTCACATCAACGCGATTTTGCTGGGTATTCTCGCGCTGCTGCCCGTCGCGGTCTATCCCTTTGCCAAGCGGTTCACGTGGTGGCCGCAGGTCTTCTTGGGCCTCGCCTTCAACTGGGGGGCGTTGCTGGCTTGGACGGCGCATACCGGAACGCTGGGGGCACCGGCGGTTGCCCTCTATCTGGCGGGCATCGCGTGGACCCTGTTTTACGACACGATCTATGCCCATCAGGACACCGAAGACGACGCGCTGATCGGGGTGAAATCGACCGCCCGCCTGTTCGGAACAAACACCGCGCCCTGGCTGCGGCGTTTCCTGATGGCCACCGTCGGATTGATGGGCATCGCGGTGATATTCAGCGCCCTGCCAAACGCATCGGTTCTGGCGATGGTATTGGCACTGGCGGGGCCGTGGGCCATGGGCTGGCACATGGCCTGGCAATTGCGCGGGCTCGATATCGAGGATCCGGCCAAGTGCCTGCAACTGTTCCGGGCCAACCGAGACACCGGCATGATACCGCTTGTCTTTTTCTGTCTGGCCCTGCTCGTTTGATTGAAACACACCGCTGCAAGGATTACAGAACTGACGATTGCCACGAAACAAAGGCCCACAGATGCGTTTGTCATCCGTTTTCACCATTTCCGCCACCTTCGTTGCTGCTGCCGTGCTTTCGCTGGTGGCGGCCAGCTTTTCCGTTGAATTGATCGAAGACAACTCGGAAATCGGGGTGCGCAATGCGCTGGACGACAATGGCATGACCTGGGCGGAAGTCGAAGCCAACGGGCTGCAGGTCGTCCTGGCCGGAGTTGCGCCGACGGAAGCGGTCCGCTTTGCGGCTCTGTCAACTGCCGGCGGCATCGTCGATGCGGCCCGGATCATCGACGAGATGGAAATCAAGGCGACCGCCGCGATCGCCGCGCCACGTTTTTCCGCGGAAATCCTGCGCAACGACGCCGGAGTATCGATCATTGGCCTGATACCGGCATCGACCGACCGGACCGCAGTCCTGAACCGGGTGACGGCGATCAGCGGCGACGCGCCCGTCACCGAACTCATCGAAACAGCCGATTATCCGGCCCCGACGGGATGGGAAGACGCGTTGGGATTCGCCTTGACTGCCATGAACCGGCTTCCGCGCGCGAAAGTCTCCGTTCAGGCGGGTCGCGTCGCGATCACCGCCATCACCGACAGTGCCGAAGAACAATCCGAACTGGAGCAAGAGCTGAGCAACGCAGCACCGCCTGGGTTGCGCGTTACGCTCGACATTGCCGCCCCGCGGCCTGTGATCACGCCGTTTACCCTGCGTCTGGTGCGAAACGAAGACGAAACACATTTTGATTCCTGTTCCGCCGATACGATCGAAGCGCGCACGCGCATCCTGAATGCCGCCCGGCGCGCCGGTTTGGAGGGCCAAGTCAACTGCACCCTCGGAATGGGCGTGCCCAGCCCAAACTGGAGCGAGGCCGTGGAACAGGCCATCGACGCGCTGACCCAATTGGGTGAGGGCTCGGTCACATTCTCGGATGCCGACGTAACGCTGGTGGCTGCGGAAGGCACGGCGCAGTCCGACTTTGACCGGATCGTCGGAGAGTTGGAAAACGGCTTGCCCGAGGTGTTCGCGCTCTTTGCCAAGCTGCCGAAAGCCGCAGACCCGGATAAGGGCCCTCCGGAATTCGTGGCAACGCTCAGCCCGGAAGGTCTGGTGCAATTGCGCGGCCGCTTGTCGGATGAAAACCTGCGCAACCTGGCAGACAGCTATGCACGCGCCGCGTTTGGGTCGGACAATGTCTACACGGCGGCGCGGGTGGTTGATGACCTCCCTGCCTCCTGGCCGCTTCGGGTTCTGACCGGGCTGGAGGCCCTGTCGGAATTGTCGAACGGGCTTGTAACGGTCACACCCGACATGGTCGTCGTCTCCGGCAATACAGGCGCGCCAACGGCGAGCACAAATATCGCGTCGCTCCTCGCCTCCAAACTCGGCGAAGCGGAAGAGTTTGATATCCGGGTGACGTATCTGGAACAGCTCGACCCCGTCGCAGCACTGCCCACACCAGACGAATGCGAGGCCGAAATCGCAGCCATTGTCGCCATCGCCAAGATTACGTTCGAGCCGGGCAGCGCCACAATCGACGCCACGGCGCTCGGCACGATGGACGATATTGCCGAGGTGCTGCGCATATGCGGCGATCTCAAGCTCGAGATCCAGGGGCACACCGACAGTCAGGGCCGCGAAGAGATGAACCTGAACCTCAGCCAGGCGCGCGCGCAGTCCGTTCTGAACGAACTACGGGCGCGCCGCGTGCTGACGTCTACTTTCACCGCCAAAGGCTACGGCGAGGAGTTTCCGATTGCCGACAATAGTGACGAAGACGGGCGCGAAGCCAACCGGCGCATCGAATTCAAGCTGATTCGTCCCGAACCGTCCCCACCCCAGTCGGAAACAACGCTGGAATCCATCTCCGGATCAGGCGATACAGGCGCCCAGGAAGACAGCCCAGCCGAAGGAACAGGTGATGACCAGAACTGAATTTATTATCGCAACGGCGATTGTTCTGTTCATCGCGTTTTGTCTGGGCTGGTTTGCGAACTGGCTGGTTCACAGATTTACGCGTGTGGCGGCCGGCGATGTCGCGGAATTGGATCGGATGAGCCAAGAACTGCACGAGGCCGAAGAAACCCGCGATCAGGCCATTACATACCTGCAGCAGCGCGAGGCGGAACTGACCAACCAGTTGAGCCAGACAGAAGCGGAATTGCGCGCTGCCATGGATGGGCTGCGCGACGCCCGGCACGAAACCGAAGAGTTGCGCGCCAGAATGGATCGGCCTCAAGCCAGTTGATGCAGGGCCCGTAAGGCGGAGGCATCCTCCGCCATGGCGCACCGGGGTGCGCCTTACGCCTATGATCCGGTGTGACCGGATCTCGAAAGCCTTTTTGGCCGGACTCGGGCCAAGGTGCGTCATGCCAGTTGAATGAAATATCCATCGGCCTGCACAGAAAACCGATATCAGAGTTCGGGTTTACCAGCGCGTCAGCGCGGCTTCATCCTCATCTCGTGACGCCACCCACTCTGCCCCATCACCCGTGATCTCGCGCTTCCAGAAGGGCGCGCGCGACTTCAGGTAATCCATCAGATACTCCGCCGCCTCGAACGCATCCTTGCGATGCAGGGCAGCGGTTGCCACCATCATGATCATCTCGCCAGGCGCCAGAGTGCCATGCCGATGGATGATTAGACAATCCTCTAGCGCCCAGCGCCGTTCAGCCTCTGTGGCAATCTCGGTCAGGGCCGTTTCGGTCATTCCGGGATAATGCTCGATCTCCATGGCCTTCAGCCCGCCGGCGACATCGCGCACCACACCGGTAAAGGTCACGATGGCACCAGACACGCACCGCCCCCTGGCAAAAGCATCGGCTTCCGCCCCGAGATCAAAGGGGCCCTCCTGCACGGCAATGCGCATCTGTCAGCCACCTGTCATCGGAGGAAAGAAGGCAACCTCGCGCACGCCTGCCAAAGGTGCATCAAAGTCGGCCAACTGTTGATCCACCGCGACGCGCAATGCCGACAGGTCAGAAAATGCCGCGTCATAGCGGTCTTCCCGCGCACGCAGGACTTCGACCAGATCCATGACCGTCGCCACGTCCGCGTCCACTTTTTCCCGCGGCAGACCGATCCGTTCACGCACCCATGCAAAATAAAGGACATCCATCGCCATCAGCCTTTCAGATAGGGCATCGCCTTGCGGAAATAATCAAAACCCGTGATCAAGGTAAGCGCGGCTGCGATCCATAACAACCACAGGCCAATACGCCCCGCCCATTCGGCCCCCGCCAGTTTCCAGGACAATCCATGCAGATCGGGTTCATCCCCATTCAGGATTGCACTGACCATGTCACTGTCCATGCCCCAGATCGACATGCCAAAATAATGCTCGAATACGCCTTGTGAAAACAGAACCGCGATGGCGACCATCTGAAATGTCGTTTTCCATTTTGCCAGTGACGTCACCTTCAAGGTCCCTGCCGTGTCGCCCAGGAATTCTCGTAATCCAGACACAAAAACCTCGCGAAACAGGATCACAGTTGCGGGCAAAACCAGCCAGGGTGACCAGGACGAAAAGCCGATGATGACCATCAGCGCGATCACAACCATGGCCTTGTCTGCAATCGGATCCAGCATGGTCCCAAGCCGCGTCTGTTGTCCCCACGCGCGGGCCAGATACCCGTCAAACCAATCGGTGATCGCAGCCCCGACAAACAGGGTCACCGCAAAGATGTCCGCAAAAGGTCGGGTGAAAAACAAAAAGATCACGGCAACCATGGGCGCCGCGAGCAAACGCAGGGTCGTCAGGATATTGGGTATGTTCCACGTCATGAGGATACATCTACTTGGTTCTTCAGGCACCTGAAAGGGGGTGCCCGCCGTTCGGGCCTATCCCTGTTCATGAAAAAAGTCATAGACTTTTTGCGCGAGCCCTTCTGACACACCGTCAACCGCCTTCAAGTCGGCAAGATTGGCACGCGCCACCGCTTTGGCGGAGCCGAAATGGGCCAGCAAGGACCGCTTGCGCGCAGCCCCCACGCCCGGAATGTCATCCAGCGGATTGGCCATGTTCGATTTGGCCCGTTTGGCCCGGTGGGTGCCGATTGCAAAGCGGTGCGCCTCGTCCCGCATGCGCTGCACGAAATAAAGCACCGGATCATTGTGACGCAACGCAAAGGGGCGTTTGCCGACGCGGTGGAATTCTTCCTTACCTGCATCCCGGTCGATGCCTTTGGCCACGCCAACCATCGGGATGTCTTCGACGCCGTGTTCGCGCATGATCCCTGCCACCGCAGAAACCTGCCCTGCCCCACCATCGATCAGCAGCAGATCGGGCCACATGCCTCTGGTGCGGTCCGGATCTTCGCGCAGCAGGCGTTTGAAGCGGCGGTGCAGGACCTCCTTCATCATCCCGAAGTCGTCCCCCGGGGTCAGGTCATCGCCCTTGATGTTGAACTTGCGATAGCTGTTCTTGATAAATCCATCCGGTCCCGCGACGATCATACCGCCAACCGCGTTCGTGCCTTGGATATGTGAATTGTCGTAGACCTCGATACGGGTGGGCGTATCGGGCAGATCAAAAGCTTCGGCCAACCCTTTCAGCAACTTGGTCTGTGTCGCGGTTTCCGACATCTTGCGCGCCAGACTTTCGCGGGCATTGCGCATCGCGCTGTCGACCAGTTCGGCCTTTTCGCCCCGTTGCGGCACCAGCAATTCGACCTTGCGGCCCAGCTTTTGTGACAGCGCATCGGCCATCAGATCCGGGTTCTCGATCTCGTTCGACAGGATCAGCTGGCGCGGTGGTTCCTTGGTGTCATAGAACTGGCCAAGAAACGCCTCAAGCGCCTCGGCGGCGTCCACATCAGGCCCTACACGCGGATAGAAATCGCGGTTGCCCCAGTTTTGGCCCGCACGGATGAAGAATACCTGCACGCAGGCCTGCCCCTGCTCAAGATGCAGGGCGACAATGTCGGCTTCAGTGACGTTTCGCGGGTTGATGCCCTGTGCCGTCTGAACCTGAGTCATGGCCCGAATGCGGTCGCGCAAGGCGGCGGCACGCTCAAACTCCATGTCTTCAGACGCCTTCTGCATCTGCTCGGCCAACCGGGCCTGAATTTCGGTGCTCTTGCCCGTCAGAAAGCGTTCCGCGTCCTTGACGGTTTGGGCATAGTCATCCTTTGAGATCAGGCCGACGCAGGGGCCGGAGCAGCGTTTGATCTGATAGAGCAGGCAGGGGCGCGTACGGCTTTCGAACATCGCATCGGTACAATTACGCAGCAAAAAGACTCGTTGCAGTTGGTTCAGAGAGCGGTTCACGGCCCCCGCGCTGGCAAACGGGCCGTAATATGCGCCCTTTTCCTTTTTCGCACCGCGGTGCTTTTTGATCTGGGGAAAGGCGTGGTCGCCCGTGACCAGAATATTGGGAAAGGATTTGTCGTCGCGCAGCAAAACGTTGAACTTGGGTTTGAGCTGTTTGATCAGGTTCTGTTCCAGCAACAGCGCTTCTGTTTCCGTCCGGGTGGTCAGAAACATCATCGACGCCGTCATCGAAATCATGCGCGCGATCCGACCACTGTGACCGGATGGGCGCGCATAGTTCGAGACCCGCGCGCGCAGGTTGCGCGCCTTGCCCACATACAAGACACGGCTTTCGCGATCCAGCATCCGGTAAACGCCCGGCGAATTGTCGATGGTCTTCAGATAGCTCTGAATGACCTCGTGCCCGACAGGCACGGGGGCCTCAACCGCAGGGGGTTTTGAATCAGAAGTGTTCGCCATTCGATTCGACTCTACGCTGAGATGTGGCTGCACCGATTAGACCCGCAGTGCAAGGACGGAGACATCCACGATTCCTGTGGATAAACCTAAGGACAAGTTCTCGCCTCATGGAATTTTCCCTTGTTTTCCCAGCGCTTCATCAACTTGCCTAAAAAACAGGCTAATCTGTAGGCCTTTGTTTTTTATGGGTATTATAATGAACTTCGCGCAAGACACTGAAAACAAACACCTTTTGGTAACAGATTTGTAACGAAGATTAACCCGGTGCAAAACTCACCCGACGTCACCTATTCGACGCCTACCACATCCGGTGTTTCCCAAGCCAGATGCTGACCGCCATCCACACACAAAAGCTGGCCTGTAACGGCAGGCGCGTCGAGGAAATAGCCTAGCGCAGCGACGATATCGGACGGGTTCGCGCCCCGCTCCAACACCGTTGCTGCGCGTTGCTTGGCAAAATGTTCGGCGCTTTGGCGCGCACCTTGCAGCGTCGGCCCCGGACCGATGGCGTTGACACGGATCGACGGTGCCAGAGCCCGCGCGCTGGTCTGTGTCAGCGCCCACAGCCCCATCTTCGCCAGCGTATAGGTCATGAACTCCGGCGTCAGCTTGCGCACCCGCTGGTCTACCATGTTCACGATCAGACCGGTTGCGACAGGCTCGCCCATATCGTCATAGGTCGGCGCGAGCCCTTGGGCTGCCATCGCCTGCGTCAGGATAAACGGGGCGCGCAGATTGCTGTCGATATGCCTGTCCCAGGATGCTCTCGTGGCCGTCTCAAGGCTGTCATGCTCGAAAATGGAGGCGTTGTTGACGAGACACGTCACCGGACACTTCAATGCGTCCACCGCACGCGTAAACAGGCTCTGTGTGGCGTCTTCGTCCAGCATATCGGCCTGCAGCGGCACGGCGCGTCCCCCCAACGCTTCGATTTCGGCCACCGTCTCCTGCGCGCCTTGATCGGAACTGGCATAGTGAACCGCCACATCATGACCGCGCTTGGCCAGATAGACTGCCATGGCCCGGCCCAGTCGATGCCCTGCCCCTGTCACAAGCGCGCCTGTCATCTCGATGTCCCCCTTCAAAAGCTCAGTAGAACAGCCAGATAGACCAGATAGAGACCCGTCAAGATCACACCCCACATTCGGGTGATGTCGCGGCCCATGTAAACAAATGGGGCGAGCAGAACAGACGCTCCCAACATCACCCAAAGATCGAAACGAAGGAATTCGGGATCAACGGGGATTGGCCCCACCAGGCTTGCGATCCCGACAATGGCGAGCAGGTTGAACATGTTCGACCCGATGACATTCCCCAGGGCCACATCCGCCTGGCGGCGCAGTGCTGCCATGACTGTCGTGGCAAGCTCTGGCAGGGATGTGCCGATTGCCACCAGTGTCAAACCAATGACCGTATCGCTCACGCCATAGGTCTTGGCGATGATCGTGGCGTTGTCGACCAGCAGCGCGGCACCCAAGGGCAGACCGACCAGGCCCAGGATCAGAAACAGCGCGATCTTCCAGACCGGCAATTCGGGGTCGACGCCTTCGATTTCGTCTTCTTCGGCAGTGTTGGCTGCACATGCAGCGCGGTGACCGCGCGCGTCCCGCGCGGAATCGTATAGAACGAACGCCAAAGCGCCCAACAGCACAATCGCCGCAATCCAGTCGAACACGCCGCGATAGGCCAGTGCAATAAACAGCACCGACGCGGCGATCATGTAGTTAAAGCTTTTGCGCGTGTCGCATTCGGATGTATGCATTGTCGCCAGCAGCGCCGGGATCCCCAAAACCATCAGAATGTTGGCCGTGTTGGATCCAACCACATTGCCCATTGCGATCCCCGGTGCATTTTCTATCACCGCCTGAATGGCGATCAACAACTCCGGAGCCGATGTGCCGAACGCGACAATCGTCAGGCTGACGATGAGCGCAGGCACCCCCAACCGCAAAGACAAGTTGACCGCCCCCCGCACAAGGCTGTCCCCTGCCAGCAGCAGGATCACCAGACCCAGCGTGCTTAATGCCCACGGCACAAGGGAGACCATCAAGATTTATCCTTGCCGCAGGAGCACGGGCCTTTGCCAATCCTGTACTTGCCACAACTGCATTTGGCCGAGGACAACCGCTTGCCCCCGATCCAATGCAGCTTTCCGAACATGGCCAGAACGCCCATGAAGACCAGAAACAGCACTACGACCTTGGTCATCATCCGTTACAGTCCAAACTGGGCGTAGGCCGCCCGCTCTTCGATGGAACCGATGGCATCATCCATCATTTGAGCGCCAAACCGCGACAGGAACGGGCGGCGCACGCCATAGCGGCGTGTCCGGACCTTGTCGCCAAACCGCTCCTTGAGCATCGGTTTGATGTGTCCGATCCCGTCGATCAGGCCGAGCTCTTGGGCTCTTTTAGCAAGCCAGACTTCGCCGGTGAACAATTCCGCGTCTGTATTGAGCTTGCCCGCGCGACGTGTTTGCACATGGTCGATGAAATTCGTGTGAATGTCCTGCAGCAACCCCTTGAGGCGGGCCACATCTTCGGGCTTTTCCGGGCTGAATGGATCCAGCATCGATTTCGACTTGCCCGCTGTATAGACGCGCCGCTCGACCCCTTGGCGGATCAGCAATTCATGCGCGCCGAAGCTGGCCGAAATCACGCCGATGGAGCCCACAACAGAGGACGGATCAGCGTAAATCTCGTCTGCGGCCGCGGCCAGCCAATAGCCGCCGGATGCGGCCACATCTTCGACGAAAGCGATCACGGGGATCTCTTTTTCTTCGGCCAGTCGCCGGATCCGAGACCCGATCAGCGACGATTGCACGGGGCTGCCCCCGGGGGAATTTATCTCAAGCGCGACTGCAACAGGCTTGCCGCGCGTGAAGGCCTTTTCGATGACCGCGCCCAGGGCTTGGTCGTTCAGCGTGCCACGTGTGCCGCCAGCGATGACCCCCTGCAGCCGAATAACGGCCACCGTCGGGTCAGATTTCATAAATGGGATCCAGCGTTTCATCTCAGCCCATGTAGATTGCAGTATGGTGACAAACAAGGCTGCCCGGCAAACGAGTTGTCAGGCGTGGCGTCATTGCCGAATGCGCCAGCCACTTTTGAAGATCCACCACACCGTCGCCAGGCAGACCCCCGAGAACCCGCCAATGGCCAGCAATGACAGGGCGATCGGCACATCTGCGACGCCGAAAAAGGCCCACCGGAACCCGGATATCAGATAGACGACGGGATTGAACATGGAGATGGTCTGCCAGACCGGCGGCAACATCGAGACTGAATAAAACGATCCACCCAGAAACACGAGCGGCGTCACGATCAGGAGCGGCACCATTTGCAACTGCTCGAAGTTGCCTGCCCAGATCCCGATGATAAATCCAAACAGCGCAAAACTGACGCAGGTCAGAACCAGAAAGGCCGCCATCGCCAGCGGATGGGCAATCTGGATATCGACAAAGAAAAACGACGTGATCAGGATGATGACCCCGATGAACAGCGCCTTTGTGGCCGCCGCCCCCACGTAGCCCATCACGATCTCAAGAAAGCTCATAGGCGCCGACAGAACTTCGTAGATCGTGCCGATGAATTTGGGGAAATAGATGCCGAAAGACGCTGCGGAAATCGACTGGGTCATCACCGTCAGCATGATCAGCCCCGGTACGATGAACGCGCCGTACTGCACCCCTTCAACCTCGTCGATCCGGCTGCCAATGGCTGCGCCAAAGACCACGAAGTAAAGCGATGTCGATATCACCGGTGAGATGAGCGACTGCGAAATCGTCCTGAAGAACCGCGTCATTTCAAAGGTATAGATCGCCCAGATCGCAGACCAGTTCATGCTGCGTCCTCCGCATCCTTGTGCACGAGTGACACGAAAATATCTTCAAGGCTGGACTGCCGTGTGACCACGTCGCGCAACTGCAATCCGGCAGAGGACACATCGGTCAGCAACTGGGTGATGCCCGTGCGCTCTGCCTTGGTGTCATAGCGATAGACCAGCGTCCAACCTTCATCCTTCAGATCCAGATCATATTTCGTCAACGCTTGGGGGATATGTTTCAATTGGGCCGACAACTGTACGTCGAGCTGCTTTTGGCCCATGCGCACCATCAACTTGTCCTTGTCCTCGACCAGCAGGATTTCCCCATTGGCGATGACGCCCACACGGTCCGCGATGGCTTCGGCTTCTTCGATGTAATGGGTCGTCAAAATCGTCGTAACCCCGTCCGCGCGCAGTTTTTCGACAATGGCCCACATGTCCTTGCGCAATTCCACATCCACACCCGCCGTCGGTTCATCGAGGAAAAGAATGCGCGGCTCATGCGCCAAGGCCTTCGCGATCAGGACGCGCCGTTTCATTCCGCCGGAAAGCTCATGTATCTGATTGTCACGCTTGTCCCAAAGCGACAGCCGTTTGAGAATATCCGCGACAGCCGCATCATCGCGTGGCTTTCCAAACAGACCCCGGGAAAAACGGACGGTGCTCATGACCCGCCCAAAGGGTTCCAATGCGATTTCCTGGGGGACCAGGCCGATCAGACTGCGGGCGGCGCGGTAGTCCTTGATCGTGTCATGGCCTGCGACGGTCACCGTGCCGGAAGTCGGCATCGTGATGCCGCAGATGGTCGAGATCAGCGTCGTCTTGCCTGCCCCGTTCGGGCCGAGCAGCGCAATGATTTCGCCCTCTTCGATGTCCAGCGAAACGCTTTTCAGCGCCTCGAAGCCGCTGTCATAGGTTTTGCGCAGATCTTTGATACTGAGAATGGTGGGCATGCTTCCTCCGCGACGCGTGGCGTACAATAGCTATCGTAGCGCAAGCGTCGCGAACAGCGCGATGCTGCACATGCTCCTGTGCGTGTGGGCGTCAGTCTTTGCCCTTCAGGCGATCCAGCCATCCCTTTTTGGCGCCATCCTTCTGCGCATCAGCCGCTGCCGCGTCTTCCGAAACCGGCTCGGCAGAGCCTTCCAGCGTTTCCTGTAGATTTGCAAAGAACTGATCCGCCATGCGCTTGGCAAAACCATCAATGATGCGGCTGCCCAGTTGAGCGAGTTTTCCGCCCACTTTCGCCTCGACGTCATAGCTGAGTTCGGTGCCCCCCTCGGAAGGCGACATTTTGACGACCGCGCCACCCTTGGCAAAACCGGCCGCGCCGCCTTTGCCTTCGCCGGTGATGGTGAGGCTTTCGTTTTCGATCATCTCGGACAGGATGACCTGGCCTTTGAACGTGGCTTTGACAGGGCCCACTTTTTGAACGACAGTCGCCTCGAACCCGTTTTCCGGGTCCCCCGACACTTCCGTCGCACCCGGCACGCAGGATTTCAGGACGTCTGGGCTCAGCAACGCGGCATAAACATCGGATGGTGCGGCGGCGATCTGGCGAGTATCGGACATTTTCATTGTGGCGCTCCCTTGGTGTCTTGGTTTCGTCATAGCGCAGGAAACGGGCACGCGCCACTTGCGATTATGCGTGACAGGTGCGCAGGCCATGATAGGTCATGTCCATGACTACGACCCCTCAAAACGTGCCTGGCCTCGCGATCCTGTTCGTTCTTTTCGGTGTGCTTTGCATTTCGATCAACGACTTGCTGATCAAACAACTATCGGCTGGCTATCCCCTGCACGAGATCGTCTTCCTACGCTCTGGCATCGGCATTCTTTTCAGCCTCGTGATTGTTCAGTTCGAAGGCGGATGGGGGATCTTGCGCACAAACCGGCCCTGGCTGCACGCGACGCGTTGCCTGCTGATCGTCATTGCAAACATGACGTTCTTCGTTGCGCTGGCTGTCTTGCCGCTGGCAGATGCGACGGCTCTGTTTTTTGCAGCGCCCCTGTTCATCACGGTCTTGTCGATCCCCGTTCTGAAAGAGAAAGTCGGGCCAATGCGATTGACAGCGGTGGCCGTCGGATTTGCCGGCGTACTTATCATGCAAAGGCCATGGGCGGATACAAGTGCGTTGGACGTCAGTCGGATTGTGTTGCTGTTGCCGCTCTTGTCGGCACTGACCTACGCCATGAACCAGTTGCTGACCCGCAAACTCGGCGTTGCAAGCAAGGCCAGCGCGATGGCGGTGTACATTCAGTCCACCTTCATTTTCACGTCGATCCTATTCTATCTGATTGCGGGTGATGGACGATTTGCGGAAGACGCAACGAATAGATCAATTATCTTTCTGCTGCGCGCATGGGTTTGGCCGGCAGATAGCGATATGTGGGTTTTTGCGGGCCTTGGCGTAAACTCGGCCATCATCGGATATTGCCTGAGCCAGGCGTATCGGCTTGCAGACGCGGCGACGGTCGCACCGTTTGAGTATGTCGGTCTGCCCTTGGCCGTGATCTGGGGCTTTTTGATTTTTGGCGACATACCGGTGCTTGAAGTCTGGATCGGCATCACGCTGATTTTAGGTTCAGGTCTGTTCGTATTCCTGCGCGAACGTCAAAAAGCGCGTGTCGTCGCGCGAGGGAAGATCAAGGCCCGCCACTAGCGCAGGCGGAAAATGACACATTTTCCGGCCCGTTTTCCGTGTCGGAAAACGTCACCCTCCGATCTGGATGATCACCTTGCCGGTGGCGTGACGATTGCGCAGCAAGTCCAATCCGGTATTCACTTCTTCCAGCGGTAAAACATGACTGACATGGGGCTTCAGTCTGCCCTGTGCGTACCAGTCAAACAGCACTTCGAAACTGTCCGTCAGCACTTTTGGGTTCACGCGCATATACCCTCCCCAGTAAAATCCCAGAACGGACAGGTTTTTCACCAACAAGATATTTGCCGGGATGTGCGGCACGGTGCCACTGGCAAACCCAAGAGGCAGCAGCCGCGCCTCGGGATTACAGGCGCGCAAGGCCGCATCGAACAGAGCGCCGCCCACCGGATCGTAGACGACATCCGCTCCGCCCAGCGCTTTCACCGCCGCGCGCAAGTCAACCGTGTCGCTGTCCAGCAGGTGATCCGCACCGGCAGCCTTGGCAATGGCCAGTTTTTCAGGACCACGGGCGCAGGCGATCACCTCCGCCCCCATCAACTTGCCAAGCTCTACCGCGGTCAGGCCCACACCCCCCGATGCCCCCAGAACGAGCAACCGCTCACCAGGTTGCAGATGCGCCTTGTAGTCCAGCGCCACGTGGCTGGTGCCGTATGCGATCAAAAAGGCAGCGGCGTCCACGGGCGACATCACATCCGGGATCGGAACGCAGATATCGGCGGGCAAAGCTGCATAATCGGCCAAGCCGCCAAAGCCACAATAGGCCGCCACGCGCTGACCCACCGCAAGCCCGGTGACATCGGCCCCGACCACGTCAACAACGCCGCAGATTTCCATCCCGATGGTGGCCGGCAGTGCGGGCTTTTCCTGATAGGTTCCCTTGACGATCAGAAGATCCCCGAAATTCAGCCCGCAGGTCTGAATCCGCACCAGCACCTCACCAGCCGAGGGATCAGGCGTCTCAACATCGCGCAATTCAAGGGGTTGGCCCAATTCAATGACTTGCATGGCGCGCATCGGTCGCTCTCCTGGTGTGACGTGTTTTAGGTATCGCGACCCATTTGCCAGACCGAATAACCGATTTGAACAGCACCGAACAATAGGCCGTTTGAAAACCACAGGATGAACAGCAACAAAAAGCCATCACCGCTATGGGCGACCCGAGTGGCCATGTCACCAAAATCAGACACCCACAAGATGACGACGAACAAGGCCGATAGGGCCAGGCCGATCGCGAAGCCATTCAGAAACAGACGGATCAAAGGATTTGGGGCATCATCGTTCATAAACGTAATCTAGCGCACGCAATATGCGCAGACAACGCAGCGAAGCGCCGCAGGGCTGGTTTGCCAATGACGGCCATCAGACAACCGGGCGGACAAGTCTTCAAAACGCCTCAGGCCGCGCTTCCCGGGCCATATGGTCCAACACCGCGTTGACGAATTTCGGCTCTTTACCATCCGGAAAAAACGCGCGGGCGACATCCACATATTCGTTGATCACCACCTTGGGCGGCATGCCTGTATCGCGAAACTCGGCTCCGGCGGCACGAAACAGGGCGCGCAACGTTGGGTCGATGCGCGCGATGGGCCATTTGGCCACCAAGGCGCGATCCGTCATTTGATCGATCGGCGCCTGATAATTCACCGCATCTTCCATCACCCGTGCAAAATGCGTCGGATCGCCCTCCGTCATCTCGTCGCCCTCGTAGACCGCCCCAAAACGGTGATCCATGAACTCGACCTTGATCTGGTCGACGGTCTGCGCCGACTGCTCCATCTGAAACAAGGCCTGCACGGCATAAAGCCGCGCCGCCGAGCGCATCTTGCGTTTTTGATTGCCCGAAAGGGTCATGTGGTGCGGAATCCTGTCTTGCCTGCCAGCTGATAGTCACCCGATGCGGGTTTAAAGCCGACGCCTTTGCTCTGGCCGTCCCACTTACGGCTGAGCGCGATCAGGTGCAAGGCCGCAGCGGCCGCACCGCCGCCTTTGTTCTGTCCCGCCGGATCGGCGCGCACATCAGCCTGACCGATGTTTTCGACCGTCAATATGCCATTGCCGATGCACAGGCCTTGCAAGCCCAACAATTGCAAGGCGCGGCTGCTGTCATTGCACACGGTCTCGTAATGGGTCGTCTCGCCTCGAATGACACACCCCAAGGCCACGTAACCGTCAAAATTCGACATCCGCTCGGATATGCCGATGGCCGTGGGGATCTCCAGCGCACCGGGCATCTCGATCAGGTCCCAGGTGGCCCCCGCCGCTTCAATCTCGGCCTTGGCGCCGGCAACCAGATTGTCAGCAATCGCCTTGTAATAGGGCGATACCACGATCAACAGCTTGGTGGGCGTGTCAAAGCTGGGACGGTCCAGCACGTGGTGTTCAACAGAAGCCATCATCTCTCTCCAAGAATGGGTCGCGTGCCCACGATTTCCAAACCATAGGCGTCCAGGCCCATATACTTCGTGTTCGCGCTGTCGGTGAGCAGGATCAGGCGGCTCAGGCCCAAGTTGGACAGCATTTGGGCCCCGAGGCCAGTGTTCTTGACGATCCGCGGGCCATCTTCCTCGTCGGCAAACAATGCGCTGCGCGGTTCGCGAAAAAGGCAAACGACGCCGCGGCCCTCTTCGGCGATGATCTCCATCGCACGCGGCAACTCCCCGACAGGCTTATCGCTCAGCCCGAGAATGTCGGTCACCTCTGTCAAGGCATGGGTCCGCACCAGAACGGGCGCATCCGTCGTCAAATCGCCTTTGGACAAGGTCACATGCTCAATGCCATAGGTCTGATCGGTAAAGATACGCATGTGCCACGCGCCGCCGTGCTGCGATGTCACGTCACGGGCGGCCGTTTCTACGACAAGATTATCATAGCGGCGGCGATAGGAAATGAGATCCGAGATCGTTCCGATCTTGAGGTCATGTGTCTTGGCGTATTCCACAAGATCCGGCAGGCGCGCCATCTCGCCATCTTCCTTCATGATCTCGCAGATCACGCTGGAGGGGTAGTGGCCTGCCAGACGCGCCACATCACAGCCCGCCTCCGTATGCCCCGCGCGCACCAGAACGCCGCCTTTGCGCGCCCGCAATGGAAACACGTGACCCGGGGTCGCAATATCAGCCGCAGTGGCCTGAGGATTGATGGCGGTCGCAATGGTCAGCGCCCGATCCGCCGCCGAAATGCCCGTTGATACGCCCTCACGCGCTTCGATTGACACGGTAAACGCCGTTTCATGGCGGGAGGAATTATGCGTCGCCATCATCGTCAACCCAAGATCCTCGATCCGTTGCGCCGGCAGGGTCACGCATATCAAGCCACGGCCATGGGTCGCCATGAAATTCACCGCTTCCGGGGTCGCAAAGTTGGCCGGGATCACAAGATCCCCTTCGTTCTCACGATCTTCATGATCCACAAGAATGAACATCCGGCCCATCCGGGCCTCTTCGATGATCTCTTCGATAGGGGAAATGGCGTTCGCCAAATCTGTCTCAACCGGACCTGGGGTCTCAAAACTCATGGGGCACCTGTGGCAACGTTTCGTGCCCCATAAAGGAAGCACCGCAGCAATACCAGAGAGACGCCGCGCTCAAGCACATGGTTCACGGCTTCTCTGTTCCAAAAAATCCTTCCCGAAGGGTCGGTTTGCAAAAGGCTCCGCGACACTTACGGCGCGCGGCCCGGCGCAACACAGCCCAGAATGTCGTCAGGCCAAAGGCCTGTCCTTCAGATCACCCGACCTCGGCCAGACGCGCGACGTAGCGGGCGAGAGTATCGATCTCCAGGTTCACCATATCGCCGACAGCGACGTCCCCCCACGTGGTCACGTCCTTGGTATGCGGAATGAAATTGATGCCGAAAACGGGACCCTGTACCTCGTTCACCGTCAAGGACGTGCCGTTCAGCGCCACCGATCCTTTGGGTGCGATGAACCGCGCAAGGTCTTCCGGCGCGCGTAACTGCACGCGTGTGCTGTCGCCTTCATCCACGACCGATACAACTTCCGCAACGCCGTCCACATGTCCCGACACGATGTGACCGCCCAGCTCGTCCCCCACCCGCAAGGCACGCTCAAGGTTCACGCGTTTGCCCAACGACCATGCCGACAGATTGGTTTTCGACACCGTCTCGGCGCTGATCTGCACGTCATACCAATCGGGGCCAAGATCCACGACGGTCAGACACACCCCATCGGATGCAATCGACGCCCCCATATCAATGCCGGACGTATCGTAACTGGTGGCAATCCGGGCCCGCAAGTCGCCTTCTTGCGTCAATTCGGTTACGGTGCCTATATCGGTGACAATGCCTGTGAACATGGCCCTATCCTTTGTTGCATCCCCGTTGAGGTAGCGAGGCAGCGGCCCAAGGGCAAGGTCGACCCATTGCGCATTGCGTGTTCACAGGTCATAAATGCCTGCCCGTTATATGTACATCTTGGATAGAGACATGCCGCGCCTGAGGGACAAGATGACACTGGACGCACCCCATTCTCGGGTATTTTTGTTTTTGCAGGGCCCGCACGGTCCCTTCTTTCACCGCCTTGGCAAGATGCTGCGCAAGGCGGGTTCCACTGTCTGGCGGGTGGGCTTCAATGCCGGTGACCGCGCGTTCTGGTTTCATCCGCGCAGCTACATCCCCTACCGCGGAACGTCTGGTGACTGGAATGCCACCTTCGCCAATCTGGTGGAAAGCAAGGGTGTCACCGATATCGTGCTTTATGGCGATGTCCGTCCGATCCATGCCCAGGCCGTGGCCGAAGCCAAGCGCCGAGGCCTCACCGTGCACGTTTTTGAGGAAGGTTACATGCGTCCCTATTGGGTCACATATGAACGCGGCGGCACCAATGGCAATTCGCGCCTGATGGAGATGTCCGTGGCCGAGATGCAGATCGCATTGGCGCAGTCCAATATGGAAGCGCCCCTGCCGCCCGGGCATTGGGGTGACATGCGCCAGCACGTGTTCTACGGAGCGCTCTATCACTGGTTCGTCATGTTTCGAAACGCAGAGTACCAGAATTTCAAACCGCATCGCGCGGCCACCGTAGCGAAGGAATTCCGTCTTTATTTACAAAGACTTCTGTTGATGCCGGTTCATACGATTGACCGGATTCAGGCGACGTTTCGGATCCGGAATGGCGGCTTCCCATATCACCTGGCTCTGCTCCAACTGGAACATGATTCCAGCTTTCAGGAACATTCCCCCTTTACCTCGATGACCGAATTTCTCGAACTGGTCATAGAGGGCTTTGCCAAAGGTGCGCCCGGTCATCATCATCTGGTGATCAAGGCCCACCCCCTGGAGGACGGCCGCGCGCCCATTCGCAGAACCATCCGCACTCTGATGCGCACGCACGGGTTGCAAGGGCGGGTGCACTATGTGCGCGGCGGCAAGCTTGCGCAATTGCTCAACGATGCCCGCAGCGCCGTGACCGTCAATTCGACAGCGGCCCAACAGGTCCTGTGGCGCGGCATACCCCTCAAGGTCTTTGGCCGCGCCGTGTTTGCCAAACCGGAGTTTGTGAGCGATCAGCCATTGGCCGAATTTTTTGCAGGTGCCAGCCGTCCGGACAATCGCGCCTACAAGGACTACCGCCGTTATTTGCTGGAAACCAGCCAGCTGCCCGGCGGGTTCTATTCCGCCAGAGGACGGCGGCAATTGCTGCGCCAGGTCGTAGACATGATGCTCTCTGCCGAGGATCCGTACGACGCGCTGGCCTCGGGAACCGCGGCTCCGAGGCAACAGTTGCGGCTGGTAACCTGATCGCAACTCCCCTTTAGCTAGATTTTTACAAAAATCTTAGGTACCCACTCCTCAGGGTCGGGTTTCACATTTCATGTGTGATCTGAGTAATGGATGCAGGCCAACCTGCACGCAGAGGCAAAACGAAACAGGTCGAGGAGACCGTGCAGTGAAGGACCACCGGCTGACGCCGGAGGCATCATTTGTCGGAATGTAATTCCAGGTACTGCTTGATGACATCGTCT
>NZ_JAIMIA010000230.1 GCF_019966495.1 Tateyamaria pelophila
GAGGTAAAAGATACTTGATCCGCAGGCCTGATCAGGCGATCTTCGCGTCAGATGGCAGGCCACTTGGGGAATGTCGGCGTACCTTAATATGCGACAGGCAGGACAAAAGGCAGTTATTATGGCAATGTTTGCTTTTATTGTGGGGTCAACATGCGGGCTACTCAGCGGGCTTATTTGCTTTCTATTTTTTAATTTTTCATTCTTTTCGGCTTTCCTCGTTTATCAAGTGATCGGTCTGGCATGCACTTTCCTGATTATTTTCTGGAATTTCCCAAGGACGCCCGAGCAGTCTGAAGCAAGAACATCAAAGACAGCTTTAAACGCCTGAACCGCTTCTCTCCTCGAACGTTGGAATGCCGCCCACTGTGACGAAACGCCAACGACCTCAAGCTTCTTATGACATTGCGGTGCCCGTTTGAGATTTCGCAGGTGGTCCAGATTAAACCGGGTTGCTGGATTGATGGTGGTCCAATAGCTGAAAAGTCCCGCAGGGGGATTTAAGTCAAAACCACTGACCCGGCTCCATGAGGCCCAAGTCCAGCAGTTGTCTCGAATGCCACTCAAACGGAGTTGAGTTGTGCCATGTCAGCGTATTGATGTCATATCTGCTGCCGGGGTTCAGTTTGAGAGCTTTGGCCGTGCGGAACGAACAGATTGCAGCAGTGATGTTGTGGTGCCATTTGCAGGCATAGGTGTTGTATTCTTCGTCATTGAATGTGTGGTTCGCCAAGAGTTTAAGACTTGGTTTGGTTTTGAACAGCGAAATCCGATCAATCTTGCGGCGAGCGGTTGGCACATGTTCCTCGAAACGCCAGCGCAAGCCTCCGAAAAAATCCAACTGACGTTCCTTGGGATGTCCATCGGCTCCGGGCCGCGCCAGTGCATAATAGCCAGTGTGATCCAGATGGGCGCGATCCAGCGACACGGCATCAGGGCACATCTGCAAGTCGTCCGCGTACAGGTCGACCACATATGTCAGCATGGCATCGCGCCGTTCTTCTGCGTGGAAGGCCAGCATTTCGCCAACAGTACGGGTCTCGCAAAAAGGATAGAACAGGTACTCGGCATTATAGCAATAAAACACCCACGTGCCCTCTGGCACCGAAGCGACGACCCAATTCACTGCCGCCTCAGCAGCCCCTTCGGCCGTTACGTCATAGTCGATGCGCAAGACGACATCCCGCAAATCGTGCGGCAATTCAAAGCTGGTCGGCATGAAAGCAATCAGATGCTGGAAACCGGCCCGTTGATGATGTCGCAAAGTGGATTCCACTTCGACATCATCTTCGACCAGAATGATCGCCAGAGGGCCAGTCCGCGGCATGGCGTCTACCGATCTGGCAAGAGCTTGGAGGCCTCTAAATTGCATAGTCTTTCACCATAGGCTCAGGTTTGGCACAGATTCGGTTAAACTTCGGTGCATTGCAAGACACAGACCTTCTTGATAAAGCCGCGCTTTGACCCAATTGCTCCGGATACCCGCTATGACGACGCCGAAAAAGCTCTTCATCAAGACCTATGGTTGCCAGATGAACGTCTATGACAGCGAACGCATGAGCGAAGCGCTCGGGGGGCAGGGCTATGTGGAAACCAAAACGCCGGATGATGCAGATATGATTCTGCTCAACACGTGCCACATTCGCGAAAAGGCGGCGGAAAAGGTTTATTCCGAATTGGGTCGGCTCAAAGGGCTCAAAGCGTCTAATCCGGACCTCAAGATCGGCGTGGCGGGCTGTGTGGCGCAGGCCGAAGGCGCGGAAATTATGCGTCGCCAGCCGGCGGTGGACCTGGTTGTTGGTCCTCAAAGTTATCACCGCTTGCCGGAAATGGAAGCAAAGACGCGGCAGGGAGAAAAGGCCCTCGATACGGATTTCCCCGAAGAAGACAAATTCGAAAAGCTCAAGAGCAGGCCAAAGGCGCGTCGCGCGCCGTCCGCGTTCCTGACGGTCCAGGAAGGCTGCGACAAGTTCTGCGCGTTCTGTGTCGTACCGTACACACGCGGCGCCGAAGCCAGCCGCCCCGTCGCCCGAATTCTCGACGAAGCCCGCGATTTGGTGGAGCGCGGCGTGCGCGAAATCACGTTGCTGGGTCAGAACGTCAACGCTTATCACGGCACCGGTCCGAACGGATCGGATTATACACTGGCCAAACTGATTTGGGATCTCGACAAGGTCGACGGTCTGGAACGCATCCGATTTACCACCAGTCATCCCAATGACATGACCGAAGACCTGATCGAAGCACACGGCACCTGTTCCAAACTGATGCCATACCTGCACCTACCGGTCCAATCGGGCAGCGACAAAATTCTCAAACGCATGAATCGCGGCCATACTGCCGAAAGCTATCTACGGCTGATCGAACGGATCCGCGGCGCCCGCCCCGACATTCTGATGTCTGGCGATTTCATAGTCGGATTTCCCGAAGAAACCGAAGTGGATTTTCAGGCTACACTCGATCTGGTCGCAGAAGTGAATTACGGATATGCCTATTCGTTCAAGTATTCCACGCGCCCGGGCACACCCGCCGCTGAGCGTGCGCAGGTTGATGCGGGCGAGGCGGACGACCGCCTACAACGTCTGCAATCCCTGATCACGCGCCAGCAACACAGCATTCAGGACGGAATGGTCGGACGCACGGTAAAGGTTCTGTTCGAAAAACCGGGCCGCCAAGCAGGTCAGATGATGGGCAAGAGCGAATACCTGCACGCCGTACACGTGGCTGATGCGCAGGTGTCTGTGGGTGAGATAAAGGCCGTCAAAATCGTAGACTCACTGACCAACTCGCTTGCGGGCGAGTTGGTCTGAAGAACGGTGATTTCCAAGAAACGCGTTTGAGTCTCAACCCTGTTTGATCCCTAAGCTGTCGCAAACCATCCAGTTTGATTTCTGATCAGATCTTTTCTGGAAAGCTCGAACCGAACCCGCTCAACGTTCGGATGTGCAGTCTTGGGCTCAGTGACGATCAAGGTCGGCAGCTCCGAGAGATAAACGTCGTCGGAGTGCGTAAAGCAGGCCAGCCATCCGCCATTTCATATCGCTAGGCTCTCTTGCGACGTTCACCCTCGGCATTGCAGATGCTGTCGGCTTCCTTGACAGACATCGTTGCCGGCCGATCGATGGCGCGATCCCAGACCACCAGGTCTTTGGTATAAAGTTGGCAAGTGACCGTCCCCTTGGCGGTTTCAATCTTAACGGGTGTCGTCTCGTAATCTACAGGTGAGGATACACACCCTGCCAGTGCGACAATCGGGAGTGCAAACGCTCCGTGCCTAAAACCATTACCCATCTTTTCGTCCTTTCCAAAAATGAACCCACTGGAGGATAGGTTTGCTTCTGTGCGAGTATCGCGACCTGTGCCGACCAATGCGTAGCGGCAGTCTCCACTCAACTTCCTAATTTTTCATAGACAAAATGTGGTCTGTCTCCTTTGAGGCCATTTTGTACCGGGTTTTACACTCCCTGACTGACCTTCCATGCGACATCGAAAGACCATGCTCTTCTGATGTCATGTGAAAACGAACATGGAAAAAGGGACAAAAAATGTCCGCGGCAATTCGGGCAAAAATATCTCGCCACTCTGATCGTTACGCACCTGGAGCGTATCCGTCTGGTGTCGGCGCGGTTTCAGGCCTTTTCCGGCTGCCAGTTCCACGGCATGAGTTCGTCGATGCGATTG
>NZ_JAIMIA010000231.1 GCF_019966495.1 Tateyamaria pelophila
ACACGCTATACGCTGGGCACCGACACGGCCGAGAATAACGGTGCGCAGGAACTCATTGCCAACGCCGTGGCGCTTGGCGCCCCGGCGATCGTGCTGCACTTCAACAACGACGGCTGGCAGCTTGCACACGAATTGGTTATCGGCCTGCAGGAACAGGGCCACAAAATCTGGGGGGAAATCTATCCCTACGCTGCGGGTTCCACCACGATTAATGCCGAGTTCCTGGAGCCTGAGGTCTGGATCGACGAATTTGGCAGACGCTATGAAGATACCATGCTGGATCCGGTCACGGGTGAGTACTATACCTTGGAGACTTACAAGGAGACCGTTGCGTCCGAACCCGCCAGACCAATCGTCATCTTTAAGCAGCCCAAAGAAAACGAGGCGAAATGGCTGACGCTGAAAGGCGTGACCATGGCCAGCGATGCGGTTGGTGCCATGCCGTATGACGCCCCGTGGGATTACCCTCTGGAAGAGTTGGGTGGCACGCACCCGCGCACGGCCGGTGCCCGAGGCGCGACGATCAGGCTCGGTCGGGAAAACGACATCCCGATGATGCAGCTGATGTCGATCCTCAGCTACAACGCTGCCAAGCATCTGGGCGCGATCGGCCTGAAATCCATGCAAGAACGCGGCCGCATCCAGACGGGCATGGTTGCCGATATCGTGGTCTTTGATCCTGAACGCTTCACGGACAATTCAACCTACGAACAGGGCAATATCCCTTCGACGGGCATGAAAGCCGTGATCGTCAACGGTCAGGTCACTGTGCGTGACGATGTGCTGCTTCCTGTTTTCGCGGGTCAGCCGATCCGGTTTGACCCCGAAGAAAAGCCACGCTTCGAACCGATCTCGGAAGAGGCGTGGAATGCCGAATTCTCGACCGGAATGCCTTTGCCATCTGACTTCACGGGTGCCTTTCCGCAGAAAGTCGAAAACTGATGGTGAGAAATCTGAGCAAGGAGGCGGGAACATGCGGTTTTTGATCTCTGTCTTTGTGGCGGCCCTTTGGGTCGCCACTCAAACAATGGCAGAACCGGAAGCCGTCGCGTTTTCCGACTTGGCGGACCCGTTCGCCGTTGCCTTTGAAGACCCCTATGCAGCCATGGGGAGCGACATGCTGAACGAACTGAAAGTACTGGTTCAGTCGGACGAGAAGCTCGTCGGCATTGATCTTGATGAGGAGACACGGACGCGTCTGGAGGCCCGCCGGGCTGCTGCGCAGGAAAAGCTCGAAACGAATGGTCACGATGTAGATGTGTTGCTGGAACAACGCTGGGACGTCGCCAAGAAGCGACGGAATGCCCTCATGGCTCAAAATCCAATTTTCGATGGGGTCGAGGTTTCGATATCCGGCTACATCATTCCTGCGCCGCAGGCTGCGGATGGCAGCGGGTTCGGCTATCTGGTCCCGCAGGTCGGAATGTGCAGTCACCTTCCGCCACCGCCGCCGAACCAGCTTGTGCGGGTGCGGCTGCGGGCAGATCAGCAGGTGGAGTCGCTTTATTTGCCGGTTCGGGTGACGGGGCTACTGCGCGTTGAGCCAAGTGATGAGACCATTTTCGTCCTCGACGGGGAGTCGCGCATGCTGAGTGGCTGGACCTTGTATGCCGAAACTGTCGATTTAACGGACGGTTGAAGCCGGAAGGACCGGGTCCTTGCCGCGGGGCTTGAACGTTGCTGACGGCGCCGGGCAGCGCTGCATTGAGGCAACAGGATTGATACGCTGGTGACGCATTCAAGACAGTCGCTCGCCGAATATCAAAGCGATTTATAGAAGCTAAACTCTAAAAGGATTTACCGATGAAGAAGCAAAGACATCTACTGGCCGGGACCCTTTTGATGAGTGTCATCTGGGCTGTGCCTGCCTTGGCGCAAGACTACGATCTTGTGATCAACAACGGTCGCGTCATGGACCCCGAAACGCTGTATGACGATGTCGCCAATGTCGGCATCAAGGACGGCCGGATTGTTGCGATCACCAAGGATGCAATCACGGGTACAGAGACGGTGGACGCCACGGGCCATATCGTTGGGCCGGGTTTCGTCGACACGCACTTCCACTGGCAGGCACCGCTTGGCTATGCCCTCGGGTTGCGCGACGGGCTGACCAGCGCCATGGATATTGAACTCGGCTGTCCCGGGACGTTCATTGCAAAATGGTACGAGGCCCGCGCCGGTGTCACCCAAGGCAATTATGGCTGCGGTTCCAGCCACGAATCTGCCCGCGCTATGGTGATCGACGGCAAGATGAGCGATGAGATCTACGAGAGAGGCCCCATGGCCGTCATGGAGTCCCGAAAGAAAAATGGGTGGAGCCTCAATCGCGCAACCCTCGAGCAAGGCAACGAAATTCTCGAGATCATCGACAAGGGCCTTCAGGATGGCGCGCTCGGCGTCGCCAGCACCTTGGGATACATGCGGGATGGCGTTTCCTCGCGCGAGATGTTCGAGGTGCAGAAAGTCGGGGCGCGCTATGGACGTTTGACCGGCGCGCACACCCGCTTCACCCCTGATAACGACACTATGGAGAACCTCGGCCAGCAGGAACTCCTCCTCAATGCGGTGGCCCTGGGTGCGCCGGCCATCGCTCTGCACTTCAACAACCCCGGTTGGCAGTTAACCACCGAACTGCTGTCCCGCCTTCGGGACGCGGGGCACAATGTTTGGGGCGAAGTCTATCCCTACACGGGCGGCACGACCTTTTTGAATGCGGTTTTCTTGGCACCCGACAACTGGGTCGGTAGAATGGGCCACCGCTATGAGGACACCCTGCAAGATCCGATCACAGGTGAATTCTATGACCTGGACAGATACAATGCCGATATGGAATCCGACCCGACCAAGCTGATCATTCTCTACAAGGCGGCGGAGGAAGACCTGCCGAAATGGCTGTCGCTCAAGGGCGTGACCGTGGCCAGTGACTCGGTTACTGCCGAGCCGATTTTCGGCCCGTGGGATTTCCCGTTTGACCAACTGGGCGCCTCCCATCCCCGCACATCCGGCACCCGCAGTATTTCATTGCGGTTGGGACGGGAAAACAACATCCCGATGATGCAGCTGTTGTCGATCCTCAGCTACAACGCGGCCAAACATCTGGGCGATACGGGTCTGAAGGCGATGCAGGAGCGTGGCCGTATCCAGACCGGGATGGTTGCAGATATCGTGGTGTTTGACCCCGAACTTGTCACCGACAATTCGACCTATCGAAATGCCACGGTCCCTTCGACGGGCTTCAAGGCCGTGATCGTCAACGGTCAGGTCACCGTGCGTGACGACGAATTGCTCGGCGTCTTCGCCGGTCAGCCGATCCGGTTTGAACCCGAGGCCAAGCCGCGCTTCGAGCCGGTTTCGATAGAGGCGTGGAAAGCCGAGTTCACGACGGCGACGCCCGAAGTCACGCCCATCTTTCCGGTGAACGACTGAAACTGAGCCTGACGCGCTGAGGCGGGATCATGCGGTTTTTAGATCTCCGCCGTCTTGGCTGCCTGTTGGCGCAGGTCTGGTGCGCGCGGCGCCGCGCGTCACGGTCTTTCAAAATCGAACGGGACAGTCCCGGACCTCATCTCACAGAAGGAGAAACCAAAAATGAAATATCGTCATGTTATCGCAGCCCTCGCAGTTTCCGCGGCGGCTACCTTCGGCCCGGCATACGG
>NZ_JAIMIA010000232.1 GCF_019966495.1 Tateyamaria pelophila
GCTCATGTCTGATCGCGCCACTTGCATCCTCCCGCCCGTTGTTTGGACGAAATGAATCACAAACCTATGCCCTTAAACAAGAATTAATGGGTGTGTTGCCTAATCATCAGATGGCACCCGCATTGCATTTACCTCTGTTGGTGATGCGTCACGCCCCTCTGTCTGGCAAATTCATGGCTGGTCCCGGCCGTGTTGCACAGATCAACTGCAATTCAGAACGCGCCCTACGTACACCTTACCTATGAACTGAGCATCGGCGTAACCTCAGGGCGCGGTGTCCGGCGGATCACCGAAATCATTCAGCCTTCAATGTCTTTCAATCAGCCGTCGAGAGATGGTCTCAGGAGCGGCAAAGGATTTACCGAAGCGACCTGCCTGCGCGTAACTCTCAAGTTTTTGCATTTGAGCGGCTTTCATTTGTTTGATACCTGTTGTGAAGGTGTGCGCAGGTTGGCGAAATACCGTGACTGATTAAGGACCTAATATGAGTATCGCCGATGACGGCATGCACGAGGGCGACATTCGTGAACAACTCAGCACGATACTGGCCTCCAACGACTTTGACGCATCGCAACGGAATCGTAACTTCCTATCGTACGTTGTCGACGAACTGCTGGCAGGGCGCGGCGATCGCGTCAAAGCCTATAACGTGGCAACATCTGTCTTTGGTCGCAGTCCGGACTTTGACCCGCAGGTCGACTCAATCGTGCGCATTGAAGCCAGCCGCCTACGCAGGTCACTAAAGCATTATTATCTGACATCCGGCTGTGATGATCCGATCCGCTTCGTCCTACCAAAAGGTACCTATGTTCCGACCATCGAGAGCGCCAAACTTCCAGTTTCCGCTCAGAAACAAGAAAACAAATTACCCTCAAAACCAAACCAGAACTTTGGTATAAAAGGCCCGCGAATTTTTGTTTCGCTCTTCGAGGATGAGGGCGTTAATCTGGACTGCAGAGACTTTGCACATGATTTCATGCGCAACTTGATCGTCGGCTTGACCCGGTTCGCCGGGCTATGCGTTTTCGGATCCGACACTGTGGTCAACTTCGGTTCAGACGCGGATCGGGAGCAAATTCGTGAGGAACTTGAGGCCGACCTTCTGCTTTTTGGTTCCGTAAGTGTCACAAACGACAGTTTCAGTGTGAAGGCTATTCTAGCGGACGCGAAGACGGGTCAATACTTGTGGGCAGAAACTTTCCATAAACAACTGCGAACTGAAACTCTGATCCAAGCAAGAGATGAGATCGCGGACAAAGTTGTACGCACCTTGGCGCAGCCATACGGTGTAGTCTACAGCAGAGTCCATCACATGGATGGGCCGCTCCCCAAACATTTGCAATCATACGAGGCGGTCAATAGGTACTACGATTTCTGTCGAACATATGATGTCCGCCTATGTGACAAACTGATTGCGGAGCTTGAAAGGGTCGTTGTCGAGGATCCGCATTACTCCGAAGCCCACGCCTGCTTGTCGCAACTCTATTCGAATGCCGTCCGTTTCAACTACGATGTACGAGCTTTCACCTCTGATCCGTTGCAAAGAGCACTGGAACTGGCAGATGACTCAATCGAAATCGCGCCGTCCTCAAATACCGCTCATCACGCACGCGGCTTGGCGTGTTGGTATGCTGGTGACACGGCCGGATGTATTGAAGCCCTGGAAACTGGCCACAGGCTAAACCCGAACGATACAAATACCATGGCAGAACTGGGACATCGTTACGCATTGCTCGCGGACTGGGACCAGGCGGTGCCGTTGCTTGAGGAAAGCTATGCACGGAACCCTGGCCAACGCGGAGAATTTCGTATTGGTTTGTCGCTTTATTATTATTCATCCGGCCAATACGAACGTGCACTTATCGAAGCACGGAAGATAGGGGCACAGGCTCAGGTTTACTGCCACGTCATGATAGCAGTTTCCGCAGCGCAACTGGGACGAACTGCGGAATCGTATGAAGCTGTCAAAAAAATTCTGGCTATTGATGGCTCGTATGGAACACGGATCACGAAAGATCTGATGCAAAGACACGTTTCGGCAAACTTGATCGAACAGTTGATCGAAGGGGTTCGAAGAGCAGGACTACACGTAAGCCCAAGGCAGGTCAGTTTAGCATCAGTCTCGTAGTGTACTCCACACATCCCAAATTGCTGGGCGGTTTCGTCGCCCTAGTGGCCAGTAGCGTGATATATTTCAACCAGTTAAAGTGGTAGGGGGCGGGTGTCATGGATCGCTCACACAGTGTGTAATACCAGCGGCTCGAGGGTCTGACTCTTTTTGGATTCCCAATTTCGTAAAAGTCTGACTCAATCGCTTCAACCGATTTGGAGGTTGGAATGACGGTGAGGATTACACGCGATGACATGACGGCGTCGGATTTGCGCAGACAATCGGGGCGTGTGAAGGACGGACGCATATCGCGGCGCCTTTTGGCCATCGCTTTGGTGCTTGATGGGGCGTCTCGAAAGGTCGCGGCTGAAAGCTGCGGAATGGATCGTCAGACCCTTCGGGACTGGGTTCACCGTTACAATACCGAAGGTGTCGAGGGACTGTCCAACCGTTCTGGTGGTGGGGTGAAGCCCCTCTTGTCTGAAGACCAGATGGCGCAACTCTCGCGTTGGGTTGAGGCCGGGCCCGATCCGGCGCGAGATGGTGTCGTGCGCTGGCGGCGCGTGGATCTTGCGCGGCGCATTGAAGCGGAGTTCAATGTCCAACTCCATGAGCGCACGGTCGGTACATATCTGGCCAAGCTGGGGTTTCGCAGGGCTCTCAGTACGCCCGGAACATCCCAATGCTGACGTATCGGCACTGACTGCGTTCAAAAAAACTTCGCAAGTATCGTAGCGGATATCCTGCCCGGACACGCGCGTGGAAAACCACTGGAGGTTTGGTTTCAAGAGTTCGCCATGGAAGCCGCCATCGGTCCGAGGCTCATGGCGGACGCCCGCGTGGGCCAGCAAGGCACCCTGACGCGTATCTGGGCGCGACGGGGCACACGCCCGCGTGTGCCCCGCGATACACGCTACAAGTGGAGCTACATCTTTGGCGCTGCCTGCCCCGCACGTGGCACCGGAGCCGGGCTGATCTTGCCCTATGTCAACGCAGAAGCAATGGGGTTGCATCTCGAAGAGATCGCCAAGGCAGTCGCGCCGGGGGCCCATGCGCTGCTGATCGTGGACGGGGCCGGTTGGCATTGTGCCAAAGCTCTCGATGTGCCCGACAATATCACGCTGCTGAAACTGCCGCCCTATGCGCCCGAACTCAACCCGATGAAAAACGTCTGGGCCTACTTGCGGGCCAACAAACTCGCCATCTCCGTATTTGATAGCTACGAGGACATACTCAACAAATGCCAGGACGCCTGGAATTTCTTCGCAAACGATCCTGACCGCATAACCTCAATTACTCAAAGGGATTGGATAACGGTCAGCTAATTGTGCCGTTGGTATAACTCCCCCATTTAATGGGGTCTTATGGCACTTACCCCGCGAAAAATGCCCGCGCCGCAGCCGATGCAACCATCTGCGCTCATCAGCAAGAATGGTATCACCGAAGTGGAATAATTTACAGTAAGATAGTAAGCGCCGTGCTACCGCCCTCGTAGACGTTTGAAGTTTGTTATCTGAGAAGAGCCCATCCGAACAAGGAGGGTTC
>NZ_JAIMIA010000233.1 GCF_019966495.1 Tateyamaria pelophila
TCCTGGGGTGGCCAAGTCCCATGGAATGGGTGGCCAAGTGTTCGTGGAATGACCGGCCAAGTCGCGTGGAATACTCACCTGAAGCTGTACAACTCATTATTATCAATTGACTAATTCTCGTCTCGATCTTGGACGGTGCCGGACGACGCAAGAGAACGTTTGACGTACATCCCCTACTAATCCCTTTCTAACTGACACCGTTGCAGACCTTTGATCTGCATGTCTTCGAGGAAACGACGGCGCAGTGCCGGTACATATTGCTCTGACATTGAAACCTCCTATCGTCAGATTGAGAAGGTCCCAATCGTCCGATAGGCGCGTCAGTTCACCAAATCGCTGCGCTCCGATCAGCGCCCATCACCCACCACAAGCGCCAATACCGCGGCAGCGGTTTCGTCCTGGTCCGCACTGTGAAAGTTGCCGGACAGCACGGCGAAGGTGCGCTTTGGGTTAATGGTGCCGTTCGCTGCGTCGCACATGAACAGACAGGATGCGGACTTTCCCGACTTTGGGTTTTTGCATTTCGCTGACGCAGCATTCTCTCGCTCGTGAAGCACTTCCATAGTTGCGATGCAGCGTATGTTGCCAAAGCGGTCGTTCCCGGTTGTCGCTTGGTCCGATAGAGTCCCCAACCATGGGCAAGTGTCAGGCTTAGGGTCCCTGCGGTTAAGCGAATTGACTGGCCGAGTGCGATAAGCTGTATGCCCTGCATTTTGAGAGCGAAATTCGGGCTGCTCGATTCAGACCAATGACATATGGTCTAGCCTGATCAGTTCCCGTGATTTGCCCCTGTTTGCATTCTGCAACCATAAGTGTGTAGGCTCGACTCAATGAGCGAAGAGCTATCGGTTATGGAAAAAGCGGGCTGGTGTGGCCCATTCGGGCTGAGAAAACTCCGTTAAGCCACACCCTTGCAGGAAGGTGAAAATGTTCAAGAGAATAATGGCACCGGTCGACTTGGCGCATGTCGAACGGCTAAGCGCTGCGCTAGACTGTGCGGCCGATCTGGCAAAGCTCTATCGCGTGCCGATTACATACGTCGGCGTTACGTCGTCCGCCCCTAGCAAATTGGCGCATAACCCGGAAGAGTTTGGCCAAAGGCTTGGTGCATTCGCTGAGCAAGAGGCTGCCAAGCACGGCGTCGAAACGGCGACCCACACTGCTATCGCGCATGACCCGACAACCGAGATCGACGATGCACTGATGCGCGCAATCGGTGAAACTGGCGCCGACCTCGTTGTCATGGCGAGCCATGTACCGAATGTGATGGACTACATCTGGCCGTCCAACGGTGGAAAGCTGGCCGAGCATGCAAAGTGCTCGGTAATGGTTGTGCGCGCGTGACGCACCAAACCATGCAACTATAATTACAGGGGAAACCGAAACATGGCAGATAACACTGACATAGACGAAATCACGGGGATCCCCGCGCCAGAGGGCGCGTCCGATCTCATTGATACCGATTACGAGATCGGTCAGGACAATATCGAAGCGCAGATCGGCCCCTTCGGCCTGGACATTCACAACCCGGTCTTTCTGATCTCGGCCCTTTCGGTTGTTGCCTTCGTGGTTTACGCGCTGCTGGCACCTCAGCAGGCTGCCGACTTCTTTGGCTGGCTCCGCCCGGCACTGACATCCACGTTTGACGGCTTCTTCCTGTCGGCGGCGAACATATTCGTCCTGTTCTGCCTCGTTCTCATCGTGTCGCCATATGGGAAGGTCCGTTTGGGCGGCGCCGACGCCACACCCGATTACGGATATCTCGGCTGGTTTGCGATGCTCTTTGCCGCCGGTATGGGCATCGGGCTAATGTTCTTCGGCGTTCTGGAGCCGGCCTATTACTTTGGCACACCCTGGGGAGACGAGCCTTTGGGGGCAGTGCGTCCGTTCACCGAGGATGGCGCGCTGATCCCGGAAAACGTGGAAGCCGCCAAGCGCATGGCGTTAGCCGCGACCTCTTTTCACTGGGCACTCCACCCTTGGGCTATATATGCCGTCGTCGCGCTCGCGCTGGCACTGTTCAGCTACAACAAGGGTCTGCCACTTTCGATCCGCTCGGCCTTTTACCCGATCTTGGGTGAACGTGTCTGGGGCTGGTGGGGCCACGTGATCGATATTACGGCGGTCTTTGCCACTCTCTTCGGCCTTGCGACTTCGTTAGGTCTGGGAGCACAACAGGCCAATGCTGGTCTGGAGTTTGTCTATGGCATTCCGAGCAACGTAACAGTTCAGGTCATCCTCATCATTGGCATCACCGCCGTCGCGCTGGTCTCGGTCCTGCGGGGACTTGATGGTGGGGTCAAGGTTCTGTCCGAGATCAACATGGTGGTGGCAATCGCGCTTCTTCTCTTCGTACTTTTCACCGCCGGTGCTGTCGGCATCTTTACCGATTTCGGCAAGACGCTTGTGGCCTACGCGCAAGAGGTTGTTCCGCTGTCCAATCCGTTCGGTCGTGCAGATGACGGCTACCGCGAAGGCTGGACCGCGTTCTACTGGGCTTGGTGGATTTCCTGGTCGCCTTTCGTGGGCATGTTCATCGCACGTGTTTCCCGCGGTCGTACCGTCCGCGAGTTCATCACCTGCGTGCTGATCATCCCATCGTTGGTCTGCATCTTCTGGATGGCCGTGTTCGGCGGGACTGCGATCAACGACATGATCGCGAACCTCGGCGACAGCGCGGTGAAAGCCAATGTGATCGACGCCTATAAACCGGAACTGTCGCTGTTTGCGATGCTGGATAGCCTGCCGCTGGCCTCGATCACTTCGACCGTCGGTATTGTATTGGTGATTGTGTTCTTCGTGACATCGTCCGATTCCGGTAGCCTCGTGATCGACACAATCACAGCCGGTGGCAAGATCGATGCACCAGTGCCGCAGCGTGTGTTCTGGTGTACCTTTGAAGGTCTCGTCGCCATCGTGCTCCTGATCGGCGGCGGCCTTGGGTCTCTGCAGGCGATGGTCATTTCAACCGGGTTGCCTTTCACGGTCGTGTTGCTGTTGATGTGTTGGTGTATTTTCAGAGGCCTGAGGGAAGAGCACAAGCATATCTGAACCATTAGGATTGAACGGGCGCGTCTCTGCGCCCCTTCTTAATCTGCCGAGCCACAAAACGGCTTTGCGTGGAGCCTGAATTTGCTTTCTGCCCGGACGATGAAAACATTGCAGGCGCGTCAATGGCTAGAATGGGTTGCGGCCACAACGAATGGCCTTTTTGGCTGGGTTTCTGCGGAGCTCATAATGCGGTCTACACGGTGGACTTTCAGCACCTGCTATCATTCAAGTGAACTGATGTAACAAGCACGGCCTCTTAGGGGGCATACGCTACGTCCAACCGGGACCCGCTCTACTCGATTTGCCTGATTGAGGATCTCGCATGCGGATTTTATCAAGGCCACGCGGCTTCACGATCCGCTCGTAAAACCTGTAAGCACGCTAGACTTTTACTCTCATCTTTTAAGGAGTGGTAGACTAGGCAGCGGACTCATAAAACTCGATCCACAGCCTGACCGATGCCAGTTTGATCATCGACAGGAAATTGCGTGATGTCTTCTCGTATCGGGTTGCGATACGGCGGAACGAGGCTTTCAGCCTGCCAAAGAAACGCTCGAT
>NZ_JAIMIA010000234.1:0-2070 GCF_019966495.1 Tateyamaria pelophila
GTTGGCACTCTACAGCTCGCTGATTTCGGTGCCGATGTGATCAAAATCGAGCGCCCGGGCGTGGGTGATCTGAGCCGGCATACGGTTGGCGGGACATCTCTGGAGGCGACGAACAATCCGACGTATGTCGCCATGAATCGCAACAAGCGTTCGATGGAACTTGATACGAGAACCGAAGCCGGAAAGAAGGTTATTTATGAGCTCGTCAAAGTGTCAGATGTGGTCGTAAACAATTTTCGCCCCGGCGTGATGGATAAGCTCGGCTTCAGCTATGAAAAGCTCAAGGAGATTAATCCACGCATTGTTTTTGCGTCCGCAACTGGCTACGGACCTGAAGGACCAAATGTCAAAAAACCCGGGCAGGACATGGTGGCCCAAGCTGTAACGGGCTTTATGTATGAGACCGCGGATCCTTCAATTCCACAATCGATAGTTCCAACAGCTGTCTGCGATTATACCGGCGGAATGCATCTCTGTCAGGGCATTATGGCCGCGTTGATTGGACGGCAAAAAACCGGCCTTGGTAGAAAAGTAGATGTGTGTCTTTATGATTCGATGATTCATACGCAACTGCAGGAAGCGGCCTACTGGAGCAAATACAAACAAGTGCTGAACTGGGCGGCAATGCCACTCGCTATTCACTCCGAGGCCAAGGATGGACCAATTGTGATGATTGGAGCGTTCATGCCCAACCCGCTACAGGCTATGTGCGCTGCATTCGAAATAGATGATCTTACCGTACCCTATCCGGATATGGCGTCTCAGATCAAAAACAAGGCGCTTATACAGGATACACTCCGCAAGGAAATTGCCAAATACACCATGGACGAAGCTTTGGCACGTCTTGAAGGGCAGGATGTACTTTGTTCCAAGGTCCGGAAATTGAGTGAGGTACTGGAAGACCCACAAACGAAGATCAACAATATGATACTAGATATAGATCACCCGGTTCTTGGTAAACTTACGACCATCGGTTGCCCCGTTCATATCAGTGACGCCCCTTGTACTACAAGGATAATGGCGCCACAGCTCGGTGAACACACCGAAGAGATCCTTCGCGAACTCGGATTGGACGCGGGTGACGCAAAGTAAGAGCGCCGGATGAGTGTCCTGTTTGACACAAGTAACGGCGTACTCGGGTTGCGATTGATCGTCCTACGAGGATGAATGCAATTGATACCTCCAGCCGCAGACGCGGCTGGAGGAAATCCGGGGCCAGATCAAGCCAGCAGAAAAGCAAACACCAAAAGGAAGTGATGAAGACATGGCGACGACTTATGAAACGATCAACACATATGCAAAAGACGATATTTTCTATCTGGAAGTAAACAGGCCCGACAAGCTGAATGCATTGAATAAAACGGTGTTGGATGAGATGTCAGATGCGATAAAAAACATCGATGTTTCAAAATATAAAGGCGTTATTCTAACAAGTGTTGGAGATAAAGCTTTTATGGCAGGCGCAGATATTGCTGCCATGTCTGAAATGACTCCGGAAGAAACAAAAGTCTTTGCCGAAACAGGACAGGCCGTTACCTTGGCCATGGAAGATCTGGCCCTGCCCATGATTGCTTGTGTTCATGGCTTTGCACTTGGCGGTGGATGTGAAATGGCAATGTCTTGCGATTTCATTTATGCTTCGAAGCAAGCAGTTTTTGGACAGCCTGAGGTTAAATGGGGTGTGTTGCCTGCTTTTGGTGGAACCCAAAGGCTTCCAAAGTACATTGGTCGAAACCGGGCAAAAGAACTTATCTATTCGGGCACTTTCATAGATGTTGATAAAGCCTATGAGTGGGGATTGGTGAATAAAGTAACAGATGACAAAGCAAGCTGCCTGGAAGCCGCCGTTGAGTGTTTGAAAATTATCGGAAGAAATGGTCCACTTGCCGTTGCAAGTGCAAAACAGGTCATGATTGCCGGAAATGACTTGTCAAATAAAGATGGCATCCACCAGGAAGCGGCAGTCTTTGGCGTAGTTTCCAACTCCAATGACAAGGCGGAAGGAACCAAAGCATTTGTAGAGAAAAGACACCCAGTGTTCACAAGAACCTGAATTGATCACCGTGTAAC
>NZ_JAIMIA010000234.1:2508-3598 GCF_019966495.1 Tateyamaria pelophila
AAACCCACAGTCGTGGCCATTGAAGGCTATGCACTGGGCGGCGGCATGGAACTCGCAGCCGGCGCAGACATCATCGTGGTCGCCGAAAATTCAAAATTCGGCGTACCCGAAATAAACCTTGGCGCCATACCCGGCAGTGGGGGATCAGTGCGTATTACACGGCGTATCGGTCTTGGCCGCGCCAGTGAGTTGTTTTTGCTGGGCGATATGATAGATGCGGAGCAAGCGCTCGCGTGGGGCTACGCCAATCACATTAAGCCCAAGGGCGAGGTGCTCGCACACGCGCAAAAACTTGCTGCAAGGCTTGCAAGCGCTCCGAAGCAGGCCATTTGTGCCGCCAAGCAGGCGTTGCGGTATGGCATGTACTTGCCCGAGGAGCAGGCAATCGCGAAGCTGCTTAACGTGCTCGATGTGCTACAGCGTACGCAGGACCTCCGCGAGGGGGCCGACGCCTTCATGAATAAGCGCAAAGCGAATTTTCAAGACCCGCTGGACACCTCGAAATTTGTTGGATGCATGTTTCCAGAATAAATTGGACCGGTACGAAGCGAGAGTCGACTCAGGTGTTGAGGCCTGAGTTGGCGAACGAATTGCGCAAGAAGGCCGAGGACCTCGGCCTTCTTGTCTTGGGGGAACAATGAACCAATCAATGAATGACGACGAGGCGCACGCGTCCGGAACTCCCGGACCCCACGGCGAATTGTTCCTGCGCACATTGGCCATGCCGGCGGATACCAATCCGAGCGGTGATATTTTTGGGGGCTGGCTGATGTCGCAGATGGACATGGCCGGGTCCATGCTGGTCCGGGAGCTCACCCACGGACGCGTTGTCACCGTGGCGGTGGACACATTCAAATTTCAAAAACCGGTCAAGGTGGGCGATGCGGTGGGTTGCTATGGGCGGGTGATCCGGATTGGAACCACGTCAGTGACCGTGAAGCTGGAGGTTTGGGTCAGGCCGCCCACACTAACGGGCGAGCCCCAGAAGCCGGGGTTCCAGGTGACCGAGGCCATCTTCACCTACGTGGCGGTGGATGAAGCCGGAAAAAAACGACCGGTGCCGGACTCGGCGCGTGCGGCCGAATAACCG
>NZ_JAIMIA010000235.1 GCF_019966495.1 Tateyamaria pelophila
CGGACACATGACCGCAACCCGCGATGATCACGACGTCAAAAAAACCTTGCTAAACAGGAACCGTCCACACATGGCAAGGCCACCTTCGGCGCGGCGGGAACGTTGCGACACTACCCTTGGCCTTGGGGTTGCAGATACGGCCGAGAATGCGGCCAAGCCATTGCCGTTCCCAAACGCTCTACTTATATCCCCGGCATCCGGCGATGGAGGTCAAATCGGATGGTGCGTACATTTGTGCTTATGGCCGCGATGACGGCGTTCGTGGGTTTTATCGGGCTTCTGCTGGGCGGCGAGACAGGGTTGATCATTGCTCTGGTGATCGCCTTTGCGATGAACTTCTTTTCCTACTGGAACTCGGACAAGGCCGTCCTGCGCATGCATGGTGCACGGCCCGTTGATGCGCGCGCGGCCCCCGAACTCTGGAAGATGACCGAGGATATGGCCCACCGCGCGGGCCTGCCGATGCCTGCGCTTTATATCATCGAGACCGAGCAGCCCAACGCCTTTGCCACGGGGCGCAACCCGCAAAATGCCGCCGTCGCGGTGACGCGCGGCCTGATGCAGAACATGAGCCACGAAGAAGTGGCAGGCGTCGTTGCCCACGAACTGGCGCATATCAAGAACCGCGATACGCTGACCATGACGATCACGGCGACGCTCGCGGGGGCCGTTTCGATGCTTGCCAATTTTGCGATGTTCTTTGGCGGCGGGCGGGACCGGCCAATGGGCCTTGTTGGGACAATCGCAATGATGATCCTTGCGCCACTGGCCGCTGGCATGGTGCAGATGGCGATCAGCCGCGTCCGCGAATACGAGGCGGACGCCGAAGGGGCCGCGATCTGTGGCAACCCGGAATGGCTGGCCTCTGCGCTTGCGGGCTTGGGTCGGCTCTCAGGCCGGATCGACAATATCGCCGCCGAACGCAATCCGGCCACGGCGCATATGTTCATCGTCAACCCGCTGCACATGCACGCCGTGGACAGCCTCTTTGCCACCCATCCCCCGATTGACAAGCGGATTGCCAAGCTGCGCGCGCTCGGCGGCACACGGCCTCAGCGCGCCCCCGCCGGACCCACAAACCGTGGCCCTTGGGGATAGTTGAAACTTGTGCGCAAATCCATAAATTGACGCAGCCATAGAAATTCGGAGTAAGAAGCCATGACCGAGACCCTTGAAAAAGAAACCTTTTCCTTCCAGACCGAGGTTGGACAGCTTCTGGAGATCGTCGCCGGTTCGCTCTATTCCAACCGCGAGGTGTTCCTGCGCGAACTGGTGTCCAACGCATCCGACGCCTGTGACAAACGGCGCTATGCCGGTCTGACAGACGCGGCGCTGGCCCCATCCGAGGATTTTGAAATCACGCTTGAGGTCGACGGCAAAACCAAGACGCTGTCCATCTCGGACAACGGCATCGGCATGAACCATGCGGATCTTCTGGCCACACTGGGCACCATCGCCAAATCCGGCACCAGCGCCTTCATCGAAGCCCTGAAAGCCGAAGACAAAGATAAACCCGGCCTGATCGGCCAATTCGGCGTAGGCTTTTATTCTGCTTTCATGGTGGCCTCGCAGGTGGATGTGCTGACGCGCAAGGCGGGCGAGGACGAAGCCTGGCTCTGGTCGTCCGACGGCAAGGGCCGATTTTCGATTGCGCCCGCCGAACGGGAAACCCCCGGCACGACGGTCACCCTGCACCTCAAGAAAGACGCCAAGGAGTTCGCAGATGACGCGCGGGTCCGGCATATCATCAAGACCTATTCCGAGCATATCAGCTTCCCCGTCAAACTGGGCGACGACACCCTGAACGCGGCAGACGCCCTCTGGACCCGTCCCGCCAAGGACATTTCCGAAGAGCAGTACACAGAGTTCTATCGCCACACCTCCCACGCGTTCGACGCCCCCTGGCACGTGATGCACAACCGGGTGGAAGGCACGCTCAACCACACCAGCCTGCTGTTTGTGCCCAACACACTGCCCTTTGATCTGTTCGAGCCTGAGCGCAAGAGCCATGTGAAACTCTACGTCAACCGCGTCTTCATCTCTAAAACGACCAAAGACCTGATCCCCGCCTATCTGCGCTTTCTGCGCGGCGTCGTGGACAGCCAGGACCTGTCGCTCAACGTGTCGCGCGAAATGCTGCAAACCGACCCCAAGCTTGCCAAGATCAAGACCTCGATCACCAAAAAGGTGCTGTCTGAGCTGAAGAAAAAAGCCAGCAAGGCACCAGAGGAATATGCCACTTTCTGGGGCAATTTCGGGGCCGTGCTCAAGGAAGGTCTGGTCGAGGACGCGACCTTGCGCGACCGCATTCTGGAAATTTGCCGCTTTGCCTCCACTGCCGAGGGCGACCTGACCAGCCTGCCCGACTACGTGTCGCGGATGAAAGAGGGGCAAGACGCGATCTTTTACATCGCGGGCGATGACGCGGCCAAACTGGTCCAGTCCCCCCATCTCGAAGGGTTCAAGGCCAAGGGGGTCGAGGTCCTGCTGTTGTCCGACCACGTGGATGAATTCTGGTTGCAGCACATCACCGAATTTGACGGCAAGCCGTTCAAATCCATCACCCGTGGGGCCGCCGATCTGGACGCGATCAAGGCCGAAGACAAAGGCGCTGACGACGATGACGCCAATCCAGAGGCCGACCTCTCCGCCCTCATCGCCGCGATCAAGCTGGAACTGGGCGCGACGGTCAAGGACGTGCGCCCGTCCAAACGCCTGACCGACAGCCCGGTCTGCCTGATTGCCGATGATGGCGACATGGATGTCAATCTTGAGCGGTTGCTGAAGCGTCACGGGCAATTGCAGCACAGCGCCCCGCGCGTTCTGGAACTGAACCCGAACCACGCGATCATTACCAGACTGGCAGAGCGCGCCAGCCAGGAGGCAGCGGGCAGCGATGACCTGTTGAATGATGCCGCCCACCTGCTGCTGGATCAGGCCCGCATCGTCGAAGGCGAAACACCAACCGACGCGCCCGAATTCGCGCGCCGCCTCGGGGCCGTCATGGCGCGTGCCTTTGGGTCATAGGACCACCGTCAAACGATCGCGTACGCAACCGCCCGGATTGACCTGCTGCTTTTTCCAAGGGGTGATCCGGGCACAGCCGGATAGACGTTGCGGGCCAATCGGTGCGTTTCAGATGGCCTGTGCGTTCAGCCCAGATCCTGCAACCTGCGGTCTTGCCGTCCAATCTGCGCACCCACCTCCGCCCCCCTGAGTGCCGACAGCATTGCCCCCGGTTTGCGCAAAGCGTCTTGCGCAATGAGGTCGTATCGCAAAGTTTCCGCAGAGCCGATTGTAGCTCTTCTGCTGGACACACTATCGGGCAAGTGCTGCGAACGGCGCAAAGCCAGACCGCTCTGACCGGTAGAATTGGCCTTTCCGGATCATATGCGCGACGTCGATCCCTGAAAGAGTAACCGAAGCTGAATCGAACGATTTGACGGTCTGCATCGGTCGGGTGTGTTGATTTTCGCTGAGAAGTGACCCGGTAGCCCCCCAGATTTTCACTGAGAACTGACCCATGTGAACACATTGCCC
>NZ_JAIMIA010000236.1 GCF_019966495.1 Tateyamaria pelophila
GAGGTAAAAGATACTTGATCCGCAGGCCTGATCAGGCGATCTTCGCGTCAGATGGCAGGCCACTTGGGGAATGTCGGCTGCAGTCTTGTACTCTTGTCATTTCGGATTTGCACGCTGGTGCGCCTGGTAGTCTATTAACGGTTCTGGGTGAAAATAACGAACCGCTACGAAACGAAATCAGTCCAACCACATCAAAATTCTGCGCGGCACTTCATGCGACGCTAGCAGAAATGGGGTTATCTCAAAAGCCTGATCTGGTTCTGCTCGGGGACGCTCTGGACTTTTCCCTTGCCAATCCGCGTGATAGCGCTGCGGTATTAAAGGGATTTTTGTCGGAACTCTGTTTGAAAGGACATTTCGGCGATGTTTCCTTTGTTGCTGGCAATCACGACCATGAGTTGTGGAGCGCGCAAAGATTCAGCCCTGACGCGCATGTTATATCGGATCCGGAATCTGATTCGTATTGGGCACACACGTCATGCGCTTTCGCTCCGGGCAATGCCGTCGGGACCAGTACTTTGCTGAACGCTGTCATGCGAAGTGCCGGAAGTACGCAAACGGTATCGTCTTACTATCCGAATCTGGGCTATGCCCCGCGCAAGGACGCACCAGTGGGAGATCGGCGGGCCGTGGTTCTGCACCACGGGCACTTCGTTGAAAGCATGTACAAGGCGATGACCTACGTGCTCGCCGCCCTGATGGCTAAACCCATGCCTCCCATGACGGCAGAGGGTCTGGAAACCGCTAATGGCAGCTGGATCGACTTTGGATGGTCTGTGCTGGGCGTTGATGGGCAAGTTGGCACGGAGGTCTCGCTTGCCGAGCGTTTGCTGCTCACCGGAGGCGGCGCGCACGCGTTTCAGCAACATCTGAGCAAACTGCTGGCCGAATGGGCACAAAAAACACTGCCCTTCCCGCATTCGCATTCCATATCACAGGGGATCGACATGCTCAGCCACGGATTTATCGATAGTATTGTCGGCGGGTTTTCTCAATTGGAACGTTATGGCTATACCGAACATCTCGGATTGGCGTCGCAACGAGGGCTGCGGGACTACATCGCACAGGTCGTCAAAACCCAGATGGAGGAAGAACTCGGGCCCGACGGACAGCCGGACCACACGACCTTCATTTTCGGACATACCCACAAGCCGTTTTCCGATCAGATCGTTGTGCCGGGATTCAAACGGCCTGTTTCGGTCTACAACACCGGCGGTTGGGTGGTGGATACGTCCCTGCTCAGCACGGTCGAAGGCGCATCCGTCGTGCTCATGGACGAACACTACAACACAGCCGCGTTGCAGATTTATCAGATGCCCGATGGGCACGAGATCCAGTGCGCGCATGTATCATCCGCTGATCCGCGCCCGGACGCAGAAAATCCGCTCGTACAGGCATTGACCAAGGCGGTCGAGGCCACCCACCCTGCATGGCACGAATTTCGCAATACCGTCATCACCGAGTTGGACCGCAAACAAGAGATGTATCTGACGCTGGGTGAGCAGGCCGACGAGAAATACCAACCTCTCAGGAGGGCCCCATGACCATGAAAATGAAGATGAAACGCATCTCGACCTCTCTGAAAGATGCGCGGGCGGCAGCACCGGACGGTATTGATCTCGGCGCGGAATTCGATGCTGTCGTTATCGGGTCTGGGTATGGTGGCGCCATCTCGGCGGCCAAACTGACACTTGCGGGCCAAAAGGTTCTGTTGCTGGAACGGGGCCGGGAAATATTACCCGGCGAGTACCCGAACACATTGGCGCAAGCTCAGGCCGAGACGCAACTGACAACAGCCCAGAGCGGGCGGCTGACCGACTTCAATGGCATGGCGGACCTGCATATCAATCACGATATGCACGTGATCGTGGGTTGTGGGCTGGGTGGCACGTCGTTGCTGAATGCCAATGTCTCGCTGACGGCAGATCCGCGCGTATTCACGCAATTCGTGGAAAACGCGGATGGATCAAAGCGCTATCTTTGGCCTGCTTCGTATCGGGGCGACGATCCGTTGGCGTCGGAGTATGAAGAGGCCAAAAAGGCGCTTGGCGCCAACCGTATGCCGGACACCATTGATCTGCCGAAACTGAAGTCGCTGAAAAAGGCAGCGGACGAACTGAACCAACCGTTCTCCCGCCCTCCGATCAATGTCACCTTCGAGGATGGAAAGAACCATTTCGGGAACTTCCAGCCTGAATGCACCCTCTGCGGAGATTGCTGTTCAGGGTGCAATTACGGGTCCAAGAACACGACCCTGATGAATTACCTTCCCTTCGCGCAGGCCAATGGCGCCACCATCCTCACCGAGGCCGAAGTTCATACTGTTGCGCAGGATGGTGACAACTGGCAGGTCAACATCTCGGAATTCGGACAGGACCCGTCCGAGGGCCTGGCGATCAAGGCCAAGCTGGTGGTGCTCGGCGCGGGCGCGCTGGGATCGACCAAGATCCTAAAGCGGTCGGAAAAGGCGGGATTGCCGTTGGCATCTGACATGCTGGGAAAAGGCTTTTCCGGCAATGGCGATATCCTCGGATTTGGTTTTGACGCCAATTATACTCAAGACCTAAAGAACCAAAAAATTGCACCGATTTACAGCGTCGGCGCGGGGACGAACCCACCCACCGAGGATCAATACAAACCTGGCCCTTGCATCGCGGGCCTGATCAGCGTGGACATGGAACCCCACAAGCCCCTGCGCGACGGTCTGGTGATCGAAGACGGGGTTGCACCCGGTGCTCTGTCGATGATGTATCCCGGCGTGTTCTTCCTTGATGATGTGACACAAGCGAATTTCACTCGGTTCACGGATGCGAAACGGCGCCTGCAAGACATCGCCGACCTCGGCGATGCGATGCTCACCATGACGGATATGGCGTCCTTGTCCTACACCGGGGCGATTGCAAACACGCAATCCTATCTGGTGATGTCCCATGACGACGCCACCGGCGAGTTGGTTTATAACGAAGATCTCAACATCATCAGTGTGCATTGGCCAGATGTGGGCCAGTCCTTCCCCTACCCCCGCGACAACGAGATTTTGCGGCAGGCCAGCGACGCGATCTGGGGCAATTATCTTGCCAACCCGACATGGAGCGCGCAATTCGGCTGGAACCTGATCACCGTGCACCCGGTCGGCGGATGCCGCATGGCAGATACGCCCGCCGAAGGCGTGGTGAACGCGGATTGCCATGTCTACACCGGCAACGGCATTGCGGTTTACGACGGGCTGATGGTCTGTGACGGGGCCGTCATGCCTTCCTCGCTGGGCCTCAATCCACTGCTGACAATTTCGGCGGTAACGATCCGCGCCATGGATACGCTGATCGCCGCCAAAGGCTGGAGCGTTACGGACGCGCCCAAACCGGCCCAATCGTCACAATATTTAGCTGCCACGGAAGCTGAACCGAAAGTTTCGGCAATGCCTTCGGGCTTCATGGAAATGCTAAAGGAATTAGAAGATCTAGGCAGCACACCCATTAATTCTTGTTTGATTGCATAGTTTTGTGATTCAGTTTCGTTCAAACAACGGGCGGGAGGA
>NZ_JAIMIA010000237.1 GCF_019966495.1 Tateyamaria pelophila
AGACGATGTCATCAAGCAGTACCTGGAATTACATTCCGACAAATGATGCCTCCGGCGTCAGCCGGTGGTCCTTCACTTGCCCTGAATGTGGCCATGAATGGGCACCGGAGGTGCCATTGGACGCGGTGCAAGAGGTGCGAGACAGCGTCGGAAATGTGCTTCAGGACGGTGATGCAGTAACCGTGATCAAGGATCTGAAGGTCAAGGGATCCTCTTCTGTCGTTAAAGTCGGGACCAAGGTTCGCAGCATTCGGCTGGTGGATGGGGATCACGATATTGACTGCAAAATTCCGGGAATAGGCCAGATGGGGCTGAAGTCCGAATTTGTGAAGAAGATACCCCGATGAGAGCTGCCAGGGCTTAACCCCAACATTAGCGCGTCTAACCGACCGACGCTCGACGGCGAGATGCCCATTGCGTCGGCTATCAGCGCTCGGCTCCAGCGCGTGGCATTGTGCGGGGTTTCCTGCTCGGTCTTGGTAATCACTTTCAGTCTTGTTGCCATCTGCAACGGCGGCACGCGAGAGGGACGCGTCTTGTCGCGCTGCCATATCAAGGTGCAAACCGAGCCCGTGTGCGATTGGCAAATGCCACCAGCGTCAACATAACAGGCACCTCGACCAGAACCCCTACGACGGTTGCGAGGGCAGCACCCGAGTTCAGCCCAAACAGGCTGATCGCGACAGCAACGGCCAGCTCGAAAAAGTTCGAGGTCCCGATCAAGGCGCAAGGTGCGGCAATGCGGTGCGGCACCCTCAATGCGAATGCTGCTGCATAGGCAATTGAAAATATACCATAGCTTTGCAGGATGATCGGCACCGCGATCAGGACGATGATGAACGGCTTGGACACGATCACCTGGCCTTGAAGCCCAAAAAGGATCATGACGGTAACAATCAAACCCACAACTGAATAGGGTTTTACCCGTGCCTGAAACGTCTTGATTGCCGCCTCTGACCCAAGGCGCTGACGTGTCACCAACCCTGCGGCAAGTGGCAAGGCGATAAATAGCAATACCGACAGAACCAGTGTCGACCAAGGAACAGTGATATCGGTGACGCCCAGCAAAAAGGCCACAATGGGCGCAAAAGCGATGACCATAATCAGATCATTCACCGATACCTGCAAAAGGGTATAGGTCTCATCCCCGCGCGTCAGCTGGGACCAGACAAATACCATTGCCGTGCAGGGCGCTGCTCCAAGCAGGATCAACCCGGCGATGTATTGCATCGCGTCTTCGGGGGGAATCCATGGCGCAAAAACATACTGGAAAAACAGCACGGCCAATGCCGCCATCGTAAAGGGTTTGATCAGCCAGTTCACGACAAGGGTGATCATCAATCCGCGCGGTTGTTTTGCCACGTCTTTCAGCGATCTGGGATCAACGCCGACCATCATCGGATAGACCATTGCCCAGATCAGCACAGCGACAACCAGATTGACGCTGGCGACTTCTGCCGCCGCGACTGCATTGACCAATCCAGGGGCGACATTACCCAAAAGGATCCCAGCCCCCATCGCCAATGCGATCCATAGCGAGAGGTATTTTTCAAAAATGTTCATTCGGCAACCTTATCAGTTTCTGGAGCTTTGACCCACTCCCGGCCCCGAGCTGTCGTTCGCCGGGAGTGTTGTATGCTGCGATGCAGCCACCTAATCTGACGTTCACTACATCTGCAAAACACACACATAACTGAACTCTCAGTGTGCGGAATCAAAGCTGGCTTTCGTCCCGCCAAAACAAATGTCAGGTTTCGTTAAGTCGCGAGCAAGGTGAGAAGCAGAATGAGCGAAGGATCGACAAGTGTTTTCATCTACAATTCAATGGTGATGGAATGGAGGCATCGGACACTTTAAACGGACCATCATTACGCCAACGGCTCTATATCGGCATGTAAGCTGCGCTTGGTCTGGCGTTCGCGGTATGCGATGAACAGGCCGGACAAGAAAATCACCGCCGCTCCGATCAAAGTATAAATATCTGGAATCTCAGCGAAAAACCATGCGCCTATAATGGCTGTCCAAATCAACTTGAGAAAATCGAAAGGCATGAGTGCCGTTGGGTCTGTTTCCTTCAATGATTGGCTAAGCGACATCTGGGCGATTGAACCGAAGAGCCCGATCAGCACCATCCAACCAAGCGTTTGCGGGCCGAAGGGTTGCCAAACCCAGAGAGCTGGAATGATAGAGAAAACTCCAAGGAAGATGCCCATGTATGCAACAATCGTCAGGCTCGAATCTGTGCGGGACAGGATTTTTATCAAGACCATTGCCACGGCCCAAAGCGCCGCCGCACCTGTAACAAGCAGCGCGCCAGTGTCGATGGCGACCAAACCTGGTCTGAGGATGATAACCATGCCCACGAACCCGAAAAATATCGCCAGCCACCGATAAATGCGGAAGCGTTCCCCTAACACCAGGACTGATAGAATGGCGAGAAAGATTGGCGCTGAGAAACTTAGCGCGGTGACCTTTGCAATTGGCGATATTGAAAGCGCCGTAAAAAACATCAGCATCGCGCCGATGTTGATCACTCCGCGCAGCGCATGCAATCCGATCCTTTGCGTCTTCAGCACAGCAAAGCGAGAACGCATCAAAAGCGGAAGCAGAAATGCAAGTCCGAAGACGTTTCGGAAGAACGCGATTTGGAAGGGTGGAAGAACATCAGAGACGAAGCGCACCAATGCATGCATGATGGCAAACGCCACAGTGGACAGGCACATTAGCACAATCCCTCGCATCGCAGGCGTTTGATTGTCCCAATATGTGTTAATGCCAAGTAGGCTTGAGGCAAAGGTCTTCATGTTCCTTGGTATCCATTCTTTGGCAACCTATGCCTAGGCTTAAATTTTGGCGCGCCTTTTATGCTTCGGTATCGATGCTCGATTTGGCAAATTTTGCGCTGACCCGAGTTTGTGTGTGCGTAAAAAGACTAATTCCCTGGCCATTTCGGACCCGCGCGGCAACAAGTACTTTGGGCTCTGAAGAGCCTCGGATGCACGGCAGCATCGACCTGATCAGTGACAGTCAGGGCGTCAAGAACGGCTCATTGCCGAGGTCCAACAGTGATGTTGTATGCTGCGGCGTGGCTTATCATTGGGGACTTTCGCTGCGGCTGCACCCGAAATCAACGCCGAACCGGAAGACGAGGGGCCAGAGGTGCAGGACAAACTTTCCGTTCGTCGCAGGCGACTTATTAGCTAGCCAAAGGAAGAGCCTGATACGAGGTATTTGACCTTCCAAGTTCGCGCAAGAATTGCTCGGATAGATGGCCGTCACATGATTTGTGCACAATCATAGATCGGTATTCGCTTCCCGCCTTCTCGTTTCGACGTGTATGCGCTGCTGCATCCTGCACTTTGGAGGTGGTCCTATGGCCCGGTGCGGCCAGTATTGCGCCTTACGTGAAAAATCCGCCTCCCATGGCGCTACATCGATTGAATAAACATTCTCATATACAGTATCCGTCCGGTGTCGCCGCTCTGACGGGATGATGGAGTGCCTGCTAGATGTCCACCATCGGTAGTGGACATCTTG
>NZ_JAIMIA010000238.1 GCF_019966495.1 Tateyamaria pelophila
ACCGTCAGACCCGCCCAATTTGGGCGAAACGCGGGGGTTGGGCCTCTCCAGTCGGGCTACGCCCTCCCTGCGACGCCCAACCCCCGCGTTCTCATCCTGATTGACGCTGGATTCTCATCTTGTTTGTCGCGCTGCAATTTACCGCCCTTGACGAGACGGGTTAGAATCTGACTGACAGTACTAGAACGGAAGCGGATAGTACGAATGTCCAGTAACTCAGAAAGCTATCTCGATTGGGCGGATAAGGGGCGATCCTCCTTCTTCATCTATATGATCGGATTCATCCTCATCGTACTTTTCTGGTTGCTGCTGGGTGAATTTTTTTCGGCTCCCATTAGGTCGCCTGTGCAGGCCGTATTTGGTGAAAGTGTCGCTGGAACCCTTCTGACCGATTTTAGCTCCTTCCTGCCTGCTTTGATCGTCGTACCGCTTGCCACCAAATACCTGCTTGCGCGCCCCTGGTGGAGTTTCGGTTTCCCCAATTTAAAACCGGATTTTTCGGTTTTCGCTTTGGCCGTATTGGTCAGCTTGGCCGTCAGCCTCCTCGTGACGCTTGGCTTCGGGCTAACCGGACTTTTGCAAATCAAACTCCAACTCCCAAATGCCCGCGAATTCCTGATCGTTCTTGCAATCAGTTGCGTAGGCTTTCTGGTGCAGACAAGCGCCGAAGAGTTCCTTTTCCGCGGATACCTGACCCAGTTCGCTCGCCGCTTTTTCACAAGCCCGCTCTTATTTATCGGCATCCCTTCTCTGCTTTTCGCTGCTCCACACTTCGCAAATGTGGCGTCCGCGCGCGGACACTGGTATGCTCTTCTGCCCTATTTGGCGTATGGCGTCCTTCTTGGCTGGTTTGCTTATCGAACCGGCGCACTATGGGTCGCCATTGGGCTGCACTGGGCAAATAATCTGGGGAATATGGTTTTGGTGGGAACCGATATCGACAGTTTGCCAACGGTGGCACCGATCATTGTCAGTCAACCTACGTTCGAGATGGCCACTGCCATGACGCTAGTATCAACAGCATTGATCTTTGCCATAATGGAATTCCTTCTCCGTAAGAAACGGGGCATGCACGCTAAACTCGTGCTTTGAATAAATGTGCTTTCTGAGATACTATGAACACTTCGCCTTCAGCATACTTTTCAAGCTTGGCTGCCAAATCATCGACGACGACACGGGTAAAGGCATCACCAGCTTCGCTTGCTGGGTCGCTCCACAAACCTTGTTCGGAAATTCTATGACTGTGCGTGCAACAGACGGAAAGCCGTCATCAGTTGCGGGTTTAATTTAGGTCAGTTCATTTTCCACTTAATGGATCGAAACCACTGGCTTCCAGCCGGTCCGCTTCAGCGAATCTGTTCTTGATCTTCTCTCCTGAATTCTGAAACCCGCTGAGGCGGTATGGTTTCAGAATTCAGGAGAGAAGATCATGCGCTACTCGTCATCCGCGCACACGCGATTTTACCACAGGCTCCACGTCGTGTGGGTCACAAAATACCGCTATGAGGTGCTTCAGGGTCCAATGCGGGAGCGCATCCGTGAGATTATCATCCAGACGTGCAACGAAATGGGCGTCTATATAGTGAAGGGTGTGTTGGGGCGCGACCATGTCCACATGTTCTTGTCGATCCCGCCGAAATTGTCGCTGTCAGGAGTCATACAGCGCATCAAGGGCCGCTCATCGCGCCGCATTCAGATGGAGTTCCCGGAGTTGAAGAAGCGATACTGGCGAAGGCGGTTTTGGGCACGCGGGTACTTCTCGACCACCTCGGGCAATGTGACCGACGACATCATCACGCAGTACCTCGAATTACATTCCGCCAAATGATGCTACCGACGTCAGTCGGTAGTCCTTCACTGTAACGAGCCACTGCAAGCTGAGCTAAAAGGCACTTCATAGATGTCTTGACACTTCACATCAGGAATGCTCGTTTTGGACCGGTAGCAGCAGTTAAGCTTATACGAGCGAAGGCCTACTTTGTCCGCGTCTTTCGCATCCAAACGACATGCAGCGAAAGGACGGTCTAGGTTCCAGCCGGAACGACGCCCATGAATGACCGGATTGACGACGCCCGCTGCTTTGCAACAACCTATGTGACGCGATTGCGAATAAATGCTGCGTCAGCAAAGCGCGAAAAACGAATGACGGCAATGTCCGCATCTTGCCAGTTCGCGACCCGCGCGGCGAAGGTCGGCTATCGTAAATTCGCGCCTGGGGGCCGAGGGTGCGCATTCCGGGGTGATCCGCCCATTGATTCCGATTTAATCCGCCCACCCGTACCGATCTGATCCGCCCGGGGATTCCGGGGCATCCGCCCACCCCTCGATGCGCTGCTGTGAGGTAATCTGAAGCGGGCTACTTTGCCGTTCTTTTTGAACGGGAGATGGCCGAGTGAAGAGATTACCAATGCGGAAGATCCGAGAGGCGTTGCGCCTGTCACATGAAGGCCTGTCGACGCGTGTGATGGCGTCGAGCCTGGGCGTTGGGCGCACGACCCTGCGTGGGTATTTGAGCCGCGCACGCGACGTTGGTTTGAGCTGGCCGCTGCCGCACGACCTCACTGACGCTGATCTGGAACAGTTGTTGTTTCCACGGCGTCCAGCAGGCAGTTCTGAACCGATCCCCTTGCCCGATTGGGCTTACGTGCACGCGGAGTTGCGTCGCAAGGGCGTGACGCTTTTGCTGCTGTGGCAAGAGTACCGGGAAGTTCATCCCGAGGGCTACGGTTACAGCCGGTATTGCGAGCTCTACACGCGATGGGAAGGCAAGCTGTCGCCAGTAATGCGGCAGCGCCATCCGGGGGGCGAACGGTTGTTCGTGGATTATGCGGGCCACACCGTTGACGTCGTTGACCCGCAGACAGGCGAAGTGCGGACGGCTCAGCTCTTCGTCGCAACCCTTGGGGCGTCGAACTACACCTATGTCGAAGCGACGTGGACACAAAGCCTGCCGGACTGGATCAGCAGCCATGTCCGTGCATTTGCATTCTTTGGTGGCGTGCCTGCGCAGGTCGTGCCGGACAATCTGAAGGCGGCTGTTATCAAAGCCTGCTTTTATGATCCGGCGATCAACCGGACCTATGGGGATATGGCGGCACATTACGATACCGCTGTCGTGCCCGCGCGGCCACGTAAACCAAAGGACAAAGCCAAGGTCGAAGGCGCTGTTTTGCTCGCCGAGCGCTGGATATTGGCACGCCTGCGCAACCAGATATTCTTCGGTCTCGATGAGCTGAACGCAGCGATCAGACCTCTGCGCGATCAATTGAACGAGAAGGTCACGCGGCATCTTGGTGCCAGTCGCCGCGCTTTGTTCGAGACGTTGGACAAACCCGCGCTAGAGCGTGTCTCTGCTTTTCAGATTCAGGATTCCCAGATTGGCTGTGATGTGATTCCCTGGCCTTGAGGCAGGCATGGGGGTTACAGATGGGCAAGCCACATCCAATAGAACTGCGAACGCGTGTTGTTGCGTTTGTCGATGAGGGCCATGGACACCGCGAGGCGGCGCGGCATTTCC
>NZ_JAIMIA010000239.1 GCF_019966495.1 Tateyamaria pelophila
ACCGTCAGACCCGCCCAATTTGGGCGAAACGCGGGGGTTGGGCCTCTCCAGTCGGGCTACGCCCTCCCTGCGACGCCCAACCCCCGCGTTCTCATCCTGATTGACGCTGGATTCTCATCTTGTTTGTCGCGCTGCACCCCCTTGCGCATCTCTCAGTTTCCACGAAACCTCGACATCAAATGGTTGATGCCTATGTTTGCGCAGTCCAGCCCTGAGCCAACGAATAGCCAATCTGTACAATCCAGACTCTCAGCGAATGAGCGGGAGCTCAGGATCATTTTCCTGTATCGATCCAAGCTGGTCATATTCTTCACAAATATGAACGAATACTCCCTATTTTCTTCTTCTCTTGTCACATGGAGCAGACTTTCAAGCATTGATCAAAATCAAGTTCCAATGTCAGAGTTGTTTTTACTTCAGGCAGGTAGATGGCGCAAAGGGCTCTCTCAGTGAAGCGGCATCCAAATCGGGTTTGTCTTCGTTATGGGATTGCCAAAGTAGTGCACGTGGATTCGCGAAAACGGTTTGCAAGAAAGGGACAAAATGATCGAAATTGAACATAGTCAAAGTGGTGACATCATCACTCTGCGTGCGTCGGGGACGCTTACCAAGGCAGACTATGACGTCGCCCTACCTGAAATTGAGAATGCGATGATCCTGGCAAAAGGGCCGTTACAAATGCTGATCCGCTTAGAAGATTTTCATGGGTGGGAGATTGGCGCATTGTGGAAAGATCTGACATTCGATCTGAAACATCGAGGTGAATTTGGGTCTATCGCCGTTGTGGGCGATACGAAACTTGAAGAGTGGGGTGCCTGGCTGTCTTCGTTTTTTGCAAAGTCTGAGGTGCGTTACTTCAGCTTTGAAGAGGAAGATTACGCGCTTGGCTGGCTTACTAAGACTTAGTATTGGGGCACGTTCCCGATAGCTGTCCACATCCAGTTGCACTGATTTGTTACTCTTGGATTTCGGATTTGTGCGCAACGTCAACCCATTGCCCCGGCGCGATAGGGTGGAAAAATCCGGCACCGCGATCTCAACCCCCAGCAACCTCGCAATAGAGCGCATAAAGCCTTGAGTTTGACGCAGAGGCTGCTTGAAGATCAGACCCAGCGTCAGGCACAACTCGATCGCTAGATCAGAGTAGTGTGCCGTATCTGAAATTCCCAACCGCACGGTGCCTGTTAAAGCACCAGCAGACTGACAAGCCCAAAATAGATGAAGAGGCTGGCGACATCTTGTATGATCGTACATATCGGCCCACTGCCCATTGCTGGGTCGGATCCAAGTTTTTGAAAAACCCACGGTAGACCAAATCCGACAACAGCTGACATTGTGCCGCCTGACAAGACAGCAAGGCCTACTGCTGTAGCCAGTAACTGGTCGCCAAATACCGCCAATACGCCGAAAGATGCCAAGACGCCGAGTGCGGCACCAATTCCAACGCCGATGATTAGTTCGTCACGCAGCAATGGCAGGATCTGCACGCTATCAGCGGCGAGGCTGCGAACACTAACCGAAACTGCTTGGCTTCCGATGGCTCCAGCAATGTAGACAAGTGCGGGCACAAAAAACGCCACTGCTACGTTGGCCGACAAAGCATGTTCAAACTGAACCATCACCACTGTTATCACAGAAGACGCGACCAATCCGAAGATCAACCAAGGCAAACGGCGCGAGAGACGGTTCAAAATACTGGCATCCAAAGCAGCACCAGGACCGTCGTCGTGGGCCGTTATACCCGCGATAACTTGCAGATCTTCCATGTGTTCTTCGCGTAGAATTCGAAAAAGAGCTTCAGGCGGCACTGCTCCTATTAGCCGTTCATTTCGATCTACGACCGGCACGGCAATCATTTTCAGTCGCATCGCCAATGCCGCGATTTGTTCTTGGTCGGCATCGAGCCTGACGGACTCGTGTTCAGACTTCATAATGTCGCCAATCTTGAGGCGGCCATCCGCAAACAGATCATTTATCCGAACGAGACCCAACAATTTCCCGGCAGCATCGGTCACAAACACCGTATCTGCACATTCAAAGACTGAGCCGCGTAGCGTATCGATCACCTGATCAACAGGCGTATCAACATGGGCTCTTGGGATGCCAGTCAGCATGTGCTCTGCGGCAGTGTCGCGGACGGCCTCCATGTCGAGGGTAATGTCGTTCATAGCAAACCTCTCAATATGACACCAAAAAGCAGTAGCATTAGGCTACCACAGTTTATGTTGGAGGGACCCACACACAGGCCCTAAATCTCGGTGAGTTCGGTTCAAAATCGGACTGATCGATTTGCGGCAGTCGCAGCATTCATGACAAGAGAGAGCCATGCGATCATTCTTGAATTTCACCGCTTTAGCATTTCTGATGTTTGTCACGCCGAACCCATTGGTTGCTCAGGACGTCATGATGGTAGTGTCGCAAAGATTCCGCCGCGACGAAGGTAGCTTTTCTAGCGGTCACACTTATCCAGCGAGTGCTGCGAACTGCGCAAAGCCAGACTGCTGTGACTGGTCAAACTGACCTTTGCGGATCATGTGCGCGACTTCGATGCCTGCCAAGGTGGCTGCTGCTGAATTGAACGATTTGAAGGTCTGCATCGGCCGAGTGAGTTTCTTTATGAACCTGTGGTCCTGTTCGACTATGTTATTGAGATATTTCGTCCGCCGGACAGAGATTAACCAACACCAGCCGCACATCACGAGCAGGCAGTTCATGTTGAACAGACCCGCCGTATTCGACCCGCTCTTGTCGATAACGACCTTGTCCGGCCAGCCGTTCTTGCCGATGGCTTTCACAAAGAACGCAGTAGCGGCGGCTTCGTCGCGGCGTTCCGACAGTATGAAATCAAGGGTTTCCCCTTTCTTGTCGATTGCTCGGTACAAGTATGTCCACTTGCCTTTTATTTTGACATAGGTCTCATCCATTCGCCACGAGCGACCAGTCGGTGACTTCCGGCGGTGCGCTTCTTCGGCAATCACCCCCGCGTATTTCTCGACCCACCGGTTGAGTGTCGCATGATCCAAATCGACGCCGCGCTCTGCCATGATCCCTGCAAGGTCACGATACGAAACGGGAAAGCGAACGTAGAAATACACGGCGCATAGGATCACGGATTTCGGGTGCTGCGCGCCTTTGAAACTGATCAACTCTTAAATCCTGACTGAGTCTCGGGAAAGTGTGGGGTCTGGCCCGACACGGCCGGCAACGCAACTGAATTCCGAAACTTTGCGACACTACCGTTTGGCATCTATATCCCCAGAGGGCTGGCCCGCGTGATTGGGTTTGCCGAGGACATCACCCTTGGCCGACATTCCCCAAGTGGCCTGCCATCTGACGCGAAGATTGCCTGATCAGGCCTGTGGATCAAGTATCTCTTTCCTCTGAGGGTCTCCGGAGTTGCGGAAACGCCTGAAGGCGGGTGCCTTATGCTTCGAAGCGATGCTGTGCTGGCCCG
>NZ_JAIMIA010000023.1 GCF_019966495.1 Tateyamaria pelophila
AACGCATGATCTTCTCTCCTGAATTTTGAAACCATACCGCCACAGCGGGTTTCAAAATTCAGGAGAGAAGATCAGAGAAAGATTCGCTGAAGCGGACCGGCTAGAAGCCGGTGGCTTCGATCCATTAGGTGGAAAGTGAAACTGACCGAGACTGAACGCGTCGCCTATGCTCTGGCGCTGGATATGGAGAGCTGACATGGACGGAAGCGAGACGATCGATCCAGAAGGCTACATCAAGTCGCGTGGTCTGAAATTCCCCAAGGACGACACCTATCTGACACGCAAGGTGCGCAGGGTGCTTCGAGAAAACGCCTATGAACGCGCTCTGACCGCCGCCGCGCTGAAGGCCACACGCGAAGGCGACACGGTGCTGGATCTCGGGTGCGGCCTCGGCTTTGTCGCAGGCATGTTGGCAAAACGGCGCAAAGTGGTCGCGATCCACGGCTATGACGGCAATGCAGCGCCGCTTGTCTATGCCGAGGCAATGCTTGCGACCAACGGGTTCAAGAACGTCACGCTCACCCATGCCGTACTGGGCAAACGCAAATCCACCGTGCCGTTCTACATTCGCACCCCCTTCGCCGCCTCCTCGTTGGCACCGCACAAAGGCGAAAACGCGCGCGAAACGACCGTCGAGATGCACAACTTCCAAACCACACTGGCGGCCCTCAAACCCACTGTCATTATCTGTGATATTGAGGGGGGCGAGGCTGATTTGCTGGACGGTGCAAGCCTGAAAAGTGTCAGGCACCTTGTCGTCAAACTCCACCCGAAAAATATCGGCCATGCAGGGATGCGAAAGCTCTTCAACAGCGTAACCGCCGCGGGGCTGGCCTACGATCCGCGGATCAGCGCGGGGCGTATCATCGGGTTTGTCGCCGCGTGAGCCACCTTGCGATCCTGACTGTCCGTAACGAAGGCGCGTTCCTGCTCGAATGGATCGCCCACCACCGAGCAATCGGTTTTGATGATTTTCTTGTATTTTCAAATGATTGCGACGATGGAACAGACACCATACTGGACCGTCTTGCAGAACTGGGTGGACTGACCCACATCCGGAATGAAGGGCCTTATGACAAGGGCGGCATCCAGTTCACCGCTCTGAAGGCGGCCGCCAGGATGGATCAGGTGCGCAATGCCGATTGGATCTTGCCGCTGGACATAGACGAGTTCGTCAACATCCACACCGGCGATGGCACGTTGCGTGCCCTGCACGATGCCCTGCCCGATGCCACCGCCATCACGCTCACATGGCGCCTCTTTGGCAATAACGAACAGGTCCGCTTCGAAGACGTGCCCGTGACCCAAAGCTTCACCAGAGCCGCGCCCGAAATTCTGTACTGGCCGTGGCGGGCCTCCATGTTCAAGACGCTCTATGCCAATGATGGCAGCTATGACAAACCCGGCGTACACCGCCCCCGCAGCCCCAATCACAACCGTCTGGAAAAGGCCGTCTGGTATGACAGCCATGGCCGGGTACTGGACGATCAATTCAAGACACGGCGCATCTTTTCCAATTATGGCCGTCCGAATTTTGGACTGGCTCAACTCAATCACTACCCGCTGGGATCCATGGAAAGCTTTGTGCTCAAAGCCGATCGTGGGCGGGCGGTGCACTCAGATGACATGCTGGGTCTGGATTATTGGGTCGAGCGAAACTTTTGCACAACCCAGGACGATACGATCCGGCGGTATGACGCCGCGCGCGATGCCCATCTGGACGCCTTGCGCTCCGACGCCGCGTTGGCAAAACTGCATGACGCCGCCGTGGGCTGGCGCAAGTCCCGCTTTGACGCATTGATGCAGCAGGAGCCGTTCCGCGGGCTTTTTGGCCGTCTTCTGATGTCACAGCCGACACATCCGGTTTCGAAATCAGCAGCCCGATTTCTGGTCAGATATGCCAATCTGGCGCGCAAGTCGGCACACTGAAGCGATTCTGTGAAGACATGACGCAACAGTCATCTCGCAACCGGATGACCCCTGTGACTTCGGACAGCGTTGCGTGATTCAGGTTTTTCGAAAAACGCGAACCGCTCAAATTTTCCATAATTCTGCCGCATTGCCTGCCTATGCCGATCTGAAACCCGCCGAAAGCTTGCGGACGCGAGGATATTATGATGCCGGACACATACAGCGCCTTTGATCCTGATCTGGCCGACCTGACCAAGGCCGTGTGGATGGCCCATATGCAGAAGATCGGCCAGGACCATGGGTTTTTCCGACAGCTGGGCAAGCGCCATTTTGCGACGCATATTCGGCGGGGCGATACGCTTCTGGTCAGCTTTGAAACGGTTCAGGATATGCGTGGCCTGTCCGCGCTCTGCGAGCCGATGGGCTGGCGCATGGTGCGTGAAAACGGCTGGTCCCATCTCTGCATGGTCGGCGACGGCAATACGTGGTTCCGTGATCGCGACGTATTCGAATTCTTCGATGACATGACGGACGAGGGTTTCTTTGACGCCTTTGAGACCGTTGTGTTCTATGGTGCGGGGCCGTGCGGATACGCTGCGGCGGCCTTTTCCGTGGCCGCACCCGGCGCGCGTGTGATCACGGTGCAACCGCAGGCCACGCTCGATCCGCGCGTGACCGCATGGGACGACAGATATTGCGAAATGCGCCGCACCAGCTTCACCGACCGATACGGCTATGCGCCTGACATGCTCGACGCCTGCGATCAGGCCTTTGTCCTCTATGACCCGCTTGAATCGCTGGACGCTGCGCATGCGGCCCTTTTCACCCGGCCCGGCGTCACCCAGCTGCGCATGCGGCACATGGGCGATGCGATCCAGAGCGACCTTATGGCAATGAATCTGTTTGCACCGCTCTTGGTGCATGTCGCCGAGGACAGACTTGACGGCACAAGTTTCGCCCGATTGTACCGTGCCCGTCGCACCCACCCACCCTACCTCAGGCGTGTGATGGCAGCGCTCGAATTCGAAGAGCGCGACGGCCTTGTGTACATGATGGCGCGCAACGTGACCCGCAGGATGAAGGCCCCGCGCTTTGAACGCCGCCTCGCCGAGATCGACGCCGCGCGTGCAATCGCGTCCGAGGGCTAGCCACCGCCCCGGCGCCCGTGCTAACGGGCGTTTATGACAACACTCACGATCGCCCGCCCCGACGACTGGCACCTTCATCTGCGCGATGGCGCCATGATGCAGGCCGTTCTCCCCCACAGCGCACGCGACTTTGCCCGCGCCATCATCATGCCAAATCTCGTGCCTCCGGTGGTCACCAGCGCACAGGCCGCCGCCTATCGCGATCGGATCATGGCCGCGCTGCCAGAGGGGATGGACTTCACGCCGCTGATGACGCTCTACCTGACCGAAGACACAGACCCGGATGATGTGGCCGCGGCGCATGCCTCTGGTCTGGTCAAGGCGGTCAAGCTGTACCCGGCAGGCGCCACGACCAACTCCGCCTCCGGCGTCGCCAATTTCGACAAAGTCCGCCCGACACTGGACCGCATGGCAGCAATTGGATTGCCGCTTTGCGTCCACGGCGAAGTCACCGATCATGACGTTGATATTTTCGACCGCGAAGCGGTGTTCATCGACCGCGTGCTCGACCCGATCCGCCGGGCGACGCCGGGGCTCCGCGTCGTGATGGAACACATCACAACGCGCAACGCCGTGGACTACGCGCGCGCTCAGGGCGACACGCTGGGCGCCACGATCACCACGCACCACCTTGTGATCAACCGCAACCACATTCTGGCTGGCGGCATCAAACCGCATTACTACTGCCTCCCCGTTGCCAAACGCGAAGAGCACAGGCTGGCCCTGCGCGCCGCCGCAACCTCGGGCGAGGGCAGGTTCTTCCTCGGCACTGACAGCGCCCCGCACACAGACGCCAACAAACTGCTGCCTTGCGGCTGTGCCGGCTGCTTTACCGCGCCCAATACAATGCCCATCCTCGCACAGGTGTTCGAGGAAGAAGACGCCCTGACCCACCTCGAAGGCTTCACGTCCCGCAACGGCCCCGCCTTCTACGGTCTGCCCGTCAACACCGATACAATGACGCTCACCAAAACGCCCCCGCAGGTGCCCTCCCACGTGGAAACAGACGACGGCCCCGTCACCGTCTTCGACCCCGGATATCCCCTGCTCTGGTCGGTCACCTGATCCCCTTCATCTTGCCAGATAAACTCCCGCCGGAGGCACCCGCATCCTCCACACGCACCTCACTTCGAAAGTCACAGCCATGATCCCCACCAGCTATCCCACCTCCGAAGAAATGGCGCGCCTGACCGCCCGTATGCTGCTGGAAATCAAGGCCGTGCATTTCAATGCAGCAGAGCCGTTTACGCTGGCCTCCGGTTTGCCCAGCCCCACCTATATCGATTGCCGCAAGCTGATATCCTACCCTCGGATCCGCGCCACATTGATGGATTTCCTGACCGTCACGGTCATGCGTAATGCGGGCTTTGAGGCGTTCGACAATATCGCAGGCGGCGAAACGGCGGGCATCCCCTTCGCTGCACTTGTGGCAGAACGCATGGCCCTGCCCATGACCTACGTGCGCAAAAAACCCAAAGGCTACGGGCGCAATGCGCGAATCGAAGGCGACATGAGCGAAGGCCAACGGGTGCTGCTGGTCGAGGACCTGACCACAGATGGCGGCTCCAAGATCAGCTTTGTGGATGCCATCCGCGACACCGGGGCCACCTGCGCCCATACGGCGGTCATCTTCTACTATGGCATTTTTCCCGAAACGGAAAAAACGCTGGGCGATCACGGCGTTCAATTACATCACTTGTGCACATGGTGGGACGTTCTGGCCGAGGCCCGCGTCAGCGGTGCCTTTGACGAGGCAACCTTGACCGGCGTCGAGGCTTTCCTGAAGGATCCCCGCGCCTGGCAAGCTGAACGTACGCAGTCGTAGGGTTATCCCTTTAACGGCAAGACTTATTTTGCGGAAAAAACCTGCCGACCCCCTGTGAACAACCACGATTCTTGCAGACCAGTCCCTCTACATGTGGTAGCATGATTGCAAGCTGACGCGACACTTTGATCAAACTGGGTGCAAAAAAAGGTTATCCCCATGGTCATCCCCAGAGATGTTCCCGGGTTTCCAACCCGCGTCCACCTGTGGCATGAGCCTTGCAACGGGTAGAAAAAAGAGCAGGAAACGGGCCGATGAACGAGATTACAGCATTCAATCCAACCGGTGTCGCCGTTCAGGATGCCGAAACAATGCCGCACTCGATTGAGGCCGAACAGCAGCTGTTGGGCGCCATCCTGACCAACAATGACATCTATGATCGTGTCGCTTCGATCATTGGCCCAAAGCATTTTTATGATCCCGTGCACGCGCGGATCTACGAAATCTCGTCCGCGCGCATCGCCAAGAACAACCTCGCCAGCCCCGTCACCCTCAAGGCGTTCATGGAAGACGACGAAGGCTTGCAGGAACTGGGCGGCCCCGCCTATCTGGCCCGCCTTGCCGGCGCCGCCATCAGCGCCTTTGCCGCGCGCGATTATGCCCAGATCATCTATGATCTGGCGGTGCGCCGCGATCTGATCGTTCTGGGCCGCGACATCAGCGCCAAGGCCGCCAAGGTCGACGTGGCCTCCGAGCCCAAGGAACAAATCGTCGAGGCCGAACAGGCGCTCTATAAACTCGCCGAGCAAGGCACCTCCGAAGGCGGCTTTCAAAGCTTCCTCAAGGCCGTCACCGACGCCGTCAACATCGCCAATGCGGCCTATCAACGCGAAGGCGGGCTTGCCGGCGTCTCGACCGGCCTCATCGACCTGGACAAAAAGCTGGGCGGACTGCACTCCTCCGACCTGCTGATCCTTGCTGGTCGCCCCTCCATGGGCAAAACCTCACTGGCCACGAACATCGCCTTCAACATCGCCAAAGCCTACAAGAAGGGTATCCGGCCGGATGGATCCGAAGGCGCCATCGAAGGCGGCGTCGTAGGCTTCTATTCACTTGAAATGAGTGCCGAACAGCTGGCCGCCCGGATCCTCTCCGAGGCGTCAGAAGTGCCCAGCGAACAGATCCGCCGCGGCGACATGACAGAAGCCGAGTTCCGCCGTTTTGTCGATGCAGCCAAGGCGCTCGAAGCTTGCCCGCTCTATATCGACGACACTGCCGCGATCCCGATCGCGCAGCTTGCCGCCCGCGCCCGCCGTCTGAAACGGACCCACGGGCTGGACGTTCTGATCGTGGACTATCTGCAATTGGTACGTGGCGTCGCCGAAAACCGGGTGCAGGAGATCGGCGAGATTTCCATGGGTCTCAAAGCCATCGCCAAGGAGTTGAACATCCCCGTCGTCGCCCTGTCGCAGCTCTCGCGTCAGGTGGAAAACCGCGAAGACAAACGCCCCCAGCTCAGCGACCTGCGGGAATCAGGCTCGATCGAGCAGGACGCCGACGTCGTCATGTTCGTGTTCCGCGAGGAATACTACAAAGAGCGGGAGAAGCCCGGCGATCACGACCTGGAAGCCATGGCCAAGTGGCAAGAGGAGATGGAACGCCTGCACCAGCGCGCCGAAGTCATCATCGGCAAACAGCGCCACGGCCCCATTGGCACCGTCGATCTCAGCTTTGAGGGTCGCTTTACCCGCTTTGGCAACCTTGTCCAGCCCTGGCAGCAAGGAGCCGGAAACGATCAGGAGTTCTGATCCACGGCAGCCACCGATTAGCAGCATCGCCGCGGTCGCAGTGTCACCGATCCGGCGCGCGCACCGGTGCCTTCCCGCCAAAGGCAGGTCCCGGCCAGACCATACCGGGGCACTGGCCCCATAACGTGGCGGGCCCGGCATGGTGATCCCTTGGGCAAAACAGGCGAAAGCTTCCCCGGCAAACCGGGTAAATTCCGATCTGACCCAGTCGTGACTGGACAGAGGCCATAATTTGCGGCGCAATAGTGCCATGCACCTGCTGATTGTGATCCTCCTGCTCTGGACCCTGCCCCTGCACGCGCAGGAGCGGGTCGAGGTCGATGTCGAGCTGTTTCTGGCAGCCGATGTGTCACGCTCCATGCAACCGTTTGAGCTTGAGATTCAACGCCGCGGTTACGCTGCCGCCCTCTCCAGCACCGAAGTGCAAAACGCGCTGTCAGGCGGCATGCTGGGACGCATCGCCATCACCTATGTGGAATGGGCGGGGGCCGGCAGTCAACGCATCATCGTGCCCTGGACAATGATCCAGAGCCAGGCCGATGCGGACCGCGTGGCCCGCCAGATCACCGCGCGGTTTGACGACGGGCTGCGCCGCACGTCGATCTCGTCAGTGTTGGACTACGCGTCCGCGTCCATTGCCGCAAATCAGTACATCGGGCTGCGCCGTGTCATCGATATATCAGGCGACGGCCCGAACAATATGGGCCCGCCCGTAACCGAGGCCCGCGACCGGGTTCTGGCACAAGGGATCACGATCAACGGCCTGCCCCTGATGACACACGGGGCCGACAGCTTCTCCCGGTGGAGCATTCCCGATCTTGATGCCTATTACACCGCCTGTGTGATCGGGGGCATCGGGGCTTTCGTATTGCCTGTCACCGACTGGGCCGAATTCGAAGGTGCGATCCGGCGCAAACTGGTCCTCGAAATCGCGGCGCAACCCGATCGGATCTACCACGCGCAGGCCACCGCTCCCTACAATTGCATGATCGGAGAGCAGATCTGGGAGCGCAACCGCGATATCTTTGCCTTCCCCTGATCAAGGTCTCAAAGCGGATGCGTTTTCCCTCTTCACCAATGGGCACGAGCCTGTCAAAACCCCGCCATGACATCTGCGACACTTACAATTGACCTGCGCGCACTGGTGCGTAACTGGCGCGCACTCGACGCTTTGAGCACAGGCGAAACCGGTGCCGTGGTCAAGGCCAACGGTTATGGTCTCGGCGCTGACGTGGTTGGCCGCGCACTGGCGAAAGTCGGCGTGCGCCGTTTTTTCGTCGCCACCGCCCTCGAAGGTACAGCGCTGCGGGATACCCTCGGCGCAGGGCCCGATATTTTCGTCTTTTCCGGCCATATGCACGGGGACACCGACGCAATTCGCGCAGGCATTCTGACCCCGATGCTGAATTCGGTCGATCAGATGCTGCGCCACGTCGAGGCACTGCCCGGCCACCCCTTTGGCATCCAGCTCGACACCGGCATGAACCGTCTGGGCATGGAACCAAGCGAATGGTTTGCCGTGCGCGACATTGCCATCGCGCAAGGCCCCGCGCTGATCGTCTCGCATCTGGCCTGTGCAGACGATGCAGATCACCCGATGAACGCGCATCAACTCGAAACGTTTCAGGCCATGACCGACGGTCTGGATATCCCTCGCTCGCTGGCCGCGACGGGTGGAACCCTGCTGGGGCAAGCCTATCACTTCGATATGACACGGCCCGGCGTGGGCCTGTACGGCGGCATGCCGTTCGCGAAAGCCCTGCCCGTGGTCAGCCTCGATCTGCCGATCATACAGGTGCGCGATGTGGTGCCGGGCGAAACCGTGGGCTATGGCAACAGCTGGGTCGCAGAGCGCGACAGCAGGATTGCGACGGTGTCGGGCGGCTATGCCGACGGGCTGATCCGTGCCATGGGAGCGAATGCCACACTCTACGCAGAAGACACCCCCTGCCCGGTCGTGGGTCGCGTGTCGATGGACCTCATCACCGCCGACATCACCGATCTGGGCGAGGTGCCCGACAGCCTTCAGCTTCTGGGCAAACACCAGACCGTTGAAACCGTGGCGACAGCCGCCGGGACAATCGGCTACGAAATCCTGACATCTCTGGGGCACCGCTACCACAGGTCCATCATCGAATGAGATTTCTCGCCGCGATCGGACGGGCAACGCTCGGCCTTCTGGCGACGATCGGGCGGGTCAGCCTTTTTGCCTGGGCAACGCTGACGCATTTGCTCCGGCCGCCGTTCTACCCCCGCGAATTCGGGATTGCACTCCTGAACATCGGCTGGCTGTCCCTCCCCGTCGTGGGGCTCACGGCGATCTTCACGGGCGGCGCGCTGGCGTTGCAAATCTACGCAGGCGGCGCGCGCTTCAATGCCGAAGCAGTGGTCCCGCAGATCGTGGCCATCGGTATGGTGCGCGAATTGGGTCCCGTTCTTGTGGGGTTGATGATCGCCGCACGCGTTACGTCTTCGGTCGCCGCCGAGATCGCAACGATGAAGGTCACCGAACAGATCGACGCGCTGATCACCCTCTCCACGCATCCAATGAAATACCTCACCGCCCCGCGGGTGCTCGCCGCAACGCTTACAGTGCCCTTGCTGGTCGGCGTCGGCGACATCATCGGCATCTTCGGCGGCTACGCCGTAGCGACCGGCACGCTGGGCTTCAACGCGGCGGCCTACATCCAGAATACCGTCGACTTTCTGGAACTCAAGGACATCACCTCCAGCCTCGCAAAAGGCGCGGTCTTCGGCTTCATCGCCGCTCTCATGGGCTGCTATTTCGGTATGAACTCTGGCCGGGGCGCGCAAGGTGTAGGCCGCGCCACCAAAGGCTCGGTCGAGGCCGCCGCCGTGCTCATCCTGGCCGCCAACTTCGTGCTCACCGGAGTTTTCTTTTCCGTATGAAACAAAGCCAACGCCCCGTAAAATTGACCCCTTCATCTTGCCGGATAAACTCCCGCCGGAGGCTCCCCAAAGCCACCACAGGCACCGAAGCATGATCACGCTGGACAACGTACATAAGTCCTTTGGCGACAACCACGTCCTGCGCGGCGTGAACCTGCAGGTCGGCAAGGGCACATCCATGGTGATCATCGGTGGCTCGGGCACCGGCAAATCGGTCTGCATCAAGACCATCCTTGGCCTCGTGACGCCCGATCAAGGCACCATCACCGTCGACGGCATCGACGTCACCAAAACCGACCGCGACGCTTTTCTGGCGCGCTTTGGCATGCTGTTCCAGGGCGGCGCTCTGTTTGATTCGCTCCCTGTCTGGCAAAACGTGGCGTTCCGCCTCCTGCGCGGCAGCCTCGCCAAACCGCGCGATGAGGCCCGTGCCATCGCCATCGAAAAGCTGCGCCGCGTCGGATTGACCCCCGATGTGGCCGACCGGCTGCCCGCCGAGCTTTCGGGCGGCATGCAAAAACGCGTCGGCCTTGCCCGCGCCATCGCCGCCGAGCCCGAGATCATCTTCTTCGATGAACCCACCACCGGGCTTGATCCCATCATGGCAGGCGTGATCAACGACCTGATCCGCGAGATCGTGACCGAAATGGGGGCCACCACCATGACCATCACCCATGACATGACCTCGGTGCGCACGATCGCCGATCACGTGGCCATGCTGCACAACGGCAAGATCCGCTGGACAGGGCCAACCTCTGAAATGGACGCCGCAGGCGATCCTTACGTGGATCAATTCGTCCATGGCCGCGCCGACGGGCCAATTGCGTCGGTGCGCTAGCCCAAAGCCAAGTCCCGCCTTGACCAACGGCGCTAAAATCAGCCCTCTACGCCCATGTACCGCTATATCAACCTTGCCTTGCTGGTGGCCTATCCGATCTCGTGGTTTGCACCGCTGATGAAGGCCGGGCTTCTACCGCTGTTCAAACTCTCTGAGGTCAGCGTGATCTCGGGGCTGCAATCGCTCTGGCAAACTGACATCTTTCTCGCGGTCGTCGTCGCGGTTTTTGCACTCATCGCGCCCTATCTCAAAACCATCGGTCTGGCGCTGGTGCACTGGCACTGGCTCAGTCCCCGCGCAGCGCCTCTATTGGCCTTTCTGGGCAAACTGGCGATGGCCGATATCTTCCTGATCGCGCTCTACATCACGCTGGCCAAAGGCATTGGCGTTGGCAGGCTGGAAGTCGCTTGGGGCCTCTACCTCTTTACCGCCTGTATCCTGACGTCACTCTGGATCAGCTGGGCAACGGAACGGGCTCGCACCCAAACCTCCGAATAACCCTTTGACGCCGCGCTGCGGCTCAGGCACACCGCAGCCATGGCAAAAAACCCATCCTTTTCCTGCGCCGCCTGCGGGGCATCCTTCACCAAATGGTCCGGGCGCTGCGACGGCTGCGGCGAGTGGAACACGATCACCGAAGATGCAGGCCTTTCGACCGGCCCGGGTAGCAAATCACTGGGGTCCAAACGCGGCGCCACTGTCACCCTGACCGACCTGCGCGCCGAAGAAACACCACCCCCCCGCACCCAATCCAGCATGGGCGAACTGGACCGTGTTCTGGGCGGCGGTCTGGTGCCTGCCTCGGCCATATTGGTGGGCGGCGATCCCGGCATCGGCAAATCCACCCTGCTTTTGCAGGCAGCCGCACAATTTGCACGCGGTGGGCTCAAAACCATCTATGTCAGCGGCGAGGAGGCCAGCGCACAGGTCCGCATGCGGGCCCGCCGTCTCGATCTGACCGACGCGCCGGTCCAACTGGCCGCCGAGACCAACCTGCGCAACATCCTCACAACGCTCGAATCCGAGGCCCCCGGCCTCGCCATCATCGATTCGATCCAGACCATGTGGCTCGACACCGTCGACAGCGCGCCGGGATCCGTCAGCCAGGTGCGCGCCGCAGCCCATGAATTGACCACCTTTGCCAAACGCAAGGGCGTCAGCGTCATTCTGGTCGGCCACGTTACCAAGGACGGCCAGATCGCAGGCCCCCGCGTCGTCGAACACATGGTCGACACGGTGCTCTATTTCGAAGGCGAGCGGGGCCACCAGTTCCGCATCCTGCGCGCGGTCAAGAACCGCTTTGGCCCCGCCGACGAGATCGGCGTGTTTGAAATGACCGGCGCGGGATTGGCCGAGGTCACCAACCCCTCCGCCCTCTTCCTCAGCGAGCGGGGCGAGCCGTCGCCAGGCTCCGTCGTCTTTGCCGGGATCGAAGGCACACGGCCCGTCCTGTGCGAGTTGCAGGCACTCGTTGCCCCCTCTCCACATTCACAACCCAGACGCACGGTCGTGGGCTGGGATGGCGGCAGGCTCGCCATGATCCTTGCCGTGCTCGAGGCCCGCTGTGGCATCCCCTTTACCGGGCTCGACGTCTACCTCAACGTGGCCGGTGGCATGAAAATCTCCGAACCCGCCGCCGATCTGGCCGTGGCCGCAGCCCTTCTGAGTGCCCGAGAAGACAGTGCCTTGCCTGCCGACACCGTGGTTTTCGGGGAAATCAGCCTGTCCGGGGCCCTCCGACCCGCACCTCAGACGGAAAACAGGTTGAAAGAAGCGCAAAAACTTGGTTTCACCAGCGCGATCGCCCCCAAGGGTGGCAAAGCGCTTGGCGCATCCGGAATGAAGCTCAATCAGATGGGTGATCTGACCGGATTTGTGGGCGAAGTATTCGGCGCAGGTTGAGCGCCTTCGAGAAAGAGAATAAGGGGCAGGACCATGGACGGGTTCACAATTATCGACGGCGTCGTCGCCGTGGTCATCATCCTCTCGGCCTTGCTGGCCTATGGGCGTGGTCTCGTGCGCGAAGCAATGGCGATCGCAGGCTGGGTCGCGGCGGCCGTGCTCGCATTCCTGTTCGCCCCGAAGGTCGAGCCGATGGTGCGCGAAATCCCGGTCGTCGGTGAGTTTGTAGCGGACAGTTGCGAGTTGAGCATGATTGGTGCCTTTGCCATCGTCTTCGCGATCTCGCTGATCGTCGTGTCGCTCTTTACACCTCTGTTTTCCTCGGTCGTACAACGCTCGGCGGCGGGCGGGGTCGATCAGGCCCTTGGCTTCCTCTTTGGGGTCGCGCGCGGCATCTTGCTCGTTGCGCTGGCCTTTTTTGTCTATGACACCGTCATCACCGGCCAGGAATTCACCATCGTGGATGAAAGCCGCTCTGCCGTCGTCTTTGGCCGTTTCACGGACCAGATCGAGGAGCGGAACCCAGAACAAGCACTCGGCTGGATCACAAGCCAGTATGAGAGCCTGGTGAGCAACTGCGGCGAGTAAGTTGCAGACAGTTTGAACGTCACGAAAAACCGGCCGGAGCGGACACGGGCGGGCACGTCCGTTTCCATGAAGTCATGGGCTGATCCGGGGTCATTGCTTTTACTCTGAACCTTTGCAGCCGCTGTGCTCAGGCGGGTCATTGTACCGTTCACACACGACCGCAGCAAACACGGCGAATCCTTGGCGCGACACGGCAGTAATGGTTAGCGGCTGATGAATCGCGTCGCCGCTCAACGGCCAGTCTGCGCCCGGTGGCGCTCACTGATGTCCAAACCGAAACAGAGCCCGCCTTTGGCCCCGGTTGTGTCCAAAAAGCGGCGGATTCGTGGTGCGATATAGGCTGCATAAAGACAGACCAAACCGACAGTCCCGGAGGACCCCATGTTTCACAACCATACAACCGCATTCGCCGATTTCAACGCCGCTATCACTCCTGCCCCATCGCCCGCCGCACAGACAACGTTGAGCGGGGAAACACTTGTCGAAACACTGCAAGGCTGGGTTGCGGCCCGCACCTTGCGCGCGGGGGATACCCTCGCCACCCTGGATGGAGGCTTTGTGCCGATCACCGCGATCAGCACGCCGGAGATCACAAGTGCCATGGTCCGCATCCCCGGCGGCGCGTTGTCCAATTGTTCGGATGTCATGTTGCCGGGCAACGTGCATGTGGGGCTGGACCTGCCAGGGCATATCAGCGACGCACCGCTTGTAACGGCGCCGCTCAATGCCCTGTGCGGCTGGAACGGTATTCGTCCCACCTTGTCCGGCGCGGCGGAACTGGCGACGCTCCACTTCGATACCGAAGAGCTGATTTACGCCCAGACCGGCTTGTTGATTCACGCCAGCCCCGCCGGTGATACGTTTTTCGAACGGCTCAGCTATGGTGAAACCTGCGCAAAAATCGCGCTTTTGCAGGCGCGCCTTGGTCAACCGGACAGTGTCGCGGCGTAAAGCGCGGCTGAATTGTGATCCTTTCGTGACAGTGCAGCGTGGGCTTGCTACACCGCCCCAGACTCAACCGGATCCGGAGCTGCCCATTGTCCGATTCTTCCGAAGTGCGGATGCCACCCGCCCACCCTTTTGACTTTGATGCAGTGCGCGATGTCTGCGACGACGACAAATTGAAAGAAGAATGCGGGGTCTTTGGTGTCCTTGGCACCACCGATGCAGCCAATTTCGTCGCCCTCGGGCTTCACGCCCTCCAGCACCGCGGTCAGGAAGCGGGGGGAATCGTTTCCTACGACGCCACCCAAGGCTTCAACTCTGCCCGCCGTTTTGGCTACGTCCGCGATAACTTCACGTCCCAATCGATCATGGAGACCCTGCCCGGCCCGCTCGCCATCGGGCATGTGCGCTACTCGACCTCCGGCTCCAAGGCACAAACCGCGATCCGCGACGTGCAGCCCTTCTTTGGCGAATTCGCCATGGGCGGGGCCGCCATTGCCCACAACGGCAACATCACCAACGCCATCGCCCTGCGCCGCGAGCTGATCGAGCGCGGCTCGATTTTCCAAAGCTCGTCCGACAGCGAATGCATCATCCACCTCATGGCCCGCTCGCTGCAGCGCAACGTGCCGGAGCGGATGGAAGATGCTCTGCGCCGCGTCGAAGGCGCGTTTTCCATCGTCGCGATGACCCGCACCAAACTGATCGGCGTGCGCGATGCGCTGGGGGTCCGTCCCCTGATGCTGGGCAAACTGCCCACTGGCTACGTGCTCAGTTCGGAAACCTGTGCCCTCGACATCATCGGTGCCGAATTCGTCCGCGAGATCGAGCCGGGCGAGATGGTCGTGATCACCGATGACGGCATCGAAAGCCGCTTTCCCTTCCGAAGCAGAAAATCGCGCTTCTGCATCTTTGAGCATGTGTATTTCAGTCGCCCCGACAGCATCCTCGGCGGGCGGTCCGTCTATGAGACGCGGGAAAACATCGGCCGCGAACTGGCCAAGGAAGCCCCCGTGGACGCCGATCTCGTCTGCCCGGTGCCCGACAGCGGCACGCCTGCGGCCATCGGCTTCTCGCTGGAATCCGGTATTCCCTACGCCATGGGGATCATCCGCAACCAATATGTGGGCCGGACCTTCATCGAACCCACCGAAAACATCCGCAATATGGGTGTGCGCCTGAAACTGAACGTGAACCGGGCGCTGGTGCGTGGCAAACGGATCATTCTGGTCGACGACAGCGTTGTGCGCGGCACCACCAGCCGCAAGATCAAGGAAATGATCCTCGATGCCGGTGCCGCGGAGGTGCATTTCCGCATCGCCTCGCCCCCTACCGCATGGCCATGCTTTTACGGGGTCGACACGCCGCAGCGCGAAAAACTGCTGGCGGCAACCATGTCCGAGGACGAGATGTGTGCACATCTTGGCGTGGACAGCCTGAAATTTATCTCTCTCGACGGGCTGTACCGCGCCGTTGGCGAAGCCGGGGGCCGGGACAGTGCCGCACCGCAATATTGCGACGCGTGCTTTAGTGGCGAATACCCTGTGGAGCCCGCAGATATGATCGAAAAAGGGTTCGAAATGAAGGCTGCGGAATAACCATTGCCGCCATAATCTGTCAGCAGCGCGGGACATAACATGGCATGATGCCGATTCCCGCTGCCATCCTTGACCAGATCATCCGCTGGCCCGCCTCCGCACAATTGCAGCTGCAATCAATGCGCACGGTCTTTCATAACGTGGCTGAGGCCGCCGGGGTGGGTCCTCTCGATGAAGGTCTGAAATGGGGACAACCGGCGTGGCGGCCACGCACCCCGCGCACGGGCAGCACGCTGCGGCTCAATTGGTCCGCAGCTGACCCGGCACGCATCACGGCCTATGTGGATTGTAAAACAGACCTTGCCGCGCAAATGCAACTCCGCTTTCCCGACCTGTCCGGCAATGATGGCAAACGTGCACTGCGCTTCGATCTGTTGGCCCCCGACACAGATGCCCTGTGGCAACTGACCTTTCTCACGTTCACCTATCACCGGGCCAAGCATGGTTCAGCCCGTTGACCTTAGGGAAATAAGCGCCGCACCGCCGAACTGATTTCACCACATGGCGGTGCGGCAGACCCCATGCTAGCGGCAGCTTTCGAGCTATGAAACGAAGGCTGAAATGACCGAAACATCAAACCCGACCATCGCGCAACACGCGACAGAGATCGGCGTGATCAACCTGAACAAACGCACCCTGATCGGCATTGTCGGCACCGCAGAAAAGCGACGCGTCCTGGTCCGTTTTCCCGGAGGAAAAATCGAAACGCTCACTTTGGGCGACACGCTCAAACCCGGCAAGATCATAGCCATCTCCGAGGATGCCGTGATGATTGATACCCCCACGGGCGCGCAGAAACTGACACTGCCAACGCGCAGCGCCGCTTGACGACGCGCACGCGCACAGGCATCACGGCGACATGACAAAAACTGCACTCATCACCGGCGCGTCGCGCGGACTTGGCGCGGCGCTCGCCCTCGAACTGGCTTCCACCCATCACATCATTGCGGTCGCCAAGACAACCGGCGCCCTCGAAGAGCTGGACGACCGGATCAAGGCGCGCGGCGGGGCGGCCACATTGGCCCCCATGGACATCACCACCGAAGCGGCCATGGCGACGCTCTGCCGTGGGATCTATGACCGCTGGGGTACCCTCGACCTGTGGGTGCATGCCGCCATTCACGCAGCCCCGCTTGCCCCCGCAAACATGATCGACGCCAAGGACATGAGCAAATCGGTCAACGCCAATGTGACGGCAACGGCGACGCTGATCACCTTCGTCGCCCCGCTGCTTGGCCAGACCGGCAGCGCGATCTTCTTTGACGACCCGCGCGCGGGTGCGCCATTTTTCGGCAGCTACGGTGCCACAAAGGCCGCACAGATTGCCCTGGCACGCTGCTGGCAATCCGAAACCCAACGCACCGGACCCCATGTGCACATTGCCACTCCCGCCCCCATGCCGACGGCCACGCGGGCGCGGTTCTTCCCGGGCGAAGATCGCGAGGCGCTGACAGATCCCGCCTCCGAAGCACAACGCATTCTGGCGGATCTGAACCTCGGACCGACAGACTGAGTCTCCCGCGCAACGATCCTCCTTCTCTGTTCCAAAAAAATCCCCGCCGGAGGCTCCTTCGGTTGCTCAACCGCGCCCCGCTGGCCTAGTAAGGCGCAAGGGGGCAGCACATGCGCATTCTCATCACAAATGACGACGGCATCTCGGCGCCGGGACTGGCCGTACTTACCCAGATCGCCAATGAACTGGCCGGACCGGAGGGCGAAGTGTGGACGGTTGCGCCTGCCTTCGAACAATCCGGTGTCGGCCACTGCATCAGCTACACACGGCCGATGATGATCCAGCAACTCGAACCCAGACGCTTCGCGGTCGAGGGCAGCCCCGCGGATTGCGTTCTGGCGGGCCTGCATGACGTCTTGCATGACGACAAACCCGATCTGATTCTGTCCGGCGTGAACCGGGGCAACAATTCTGCCGAGAACGCGCTCTATTCCGGCACCCTCGGCGCGGCCATCGAAGGCGCGCTGCAAGGCGTGCTCTCCATCGCCATTTCGCAATTCTACGGACCGGAAAATCGCGATCTCGAAAACACTTTTGACGCCTCTGCGGTGCATGGTTTGTCGGTGATTAAGCGGATAATCGCCGCCACGCCGCCGCCCGGTACGGGCTACCAACTGTTCTACAACGTCAACGTGCCGCCCGTTGCCGCCAAGGACGTCAAGGGCACGCGTGTTGTCCCTCAAGGTCTGCGCAGCGGCACCGGTTTTCACACCGAGGCCTCAACCTCCCCGACGGGTCGGCAATTCCTCTGGATCAAGGGCGGCAATCAGCAGATCCCGACCGCTCCCGGTACCGATGCAGCCGTGAACCTTGAGGGCTATATCTCGGTCACACCGATGCGCGCGGATCTGACAGCCCATGACATGCTCGACCAGCTTGGCACGATTGCCACATGACCGACGACGATCTCGCCACGCGCAAGATGCAGTTTCTCTATGCGCTGCGCTCCAAGGGGGTGACGGACAAACGCGTGTTGCAAGCCATGGAAGAGATCGACCGCGGCCCCTTTATTCGTGGGCTTTTTGCGGAACGCGCCTATGAGGACATGCCCCTGCCGATTGCGTGCGGACAAACGATCAGCCAGCCCTCCGTGGTGGGACTGATGACGCAGGCGCTCGGCATCACCGCACGCGACAAGGTGCTCGAGGTTGGCACCGGGTCCGGCTATCAGGCGGCCATTCTGGCCAAACTGGCGCGCCGGGTCTACACCATCGACCGGCACCGCCGCCTTGTGCAAGAGGCCCGCACCATCTTTGACGAACTGGGCCTGCATACCATTACCGCCATCATCGGCGACGGTTCATACGGCCTGCCCGATCAGGCCCCCTTTGACCGCATTCTGGTGACCGCCGCCGCCGAAGACCCTCCGGGGCCTCTGCTCAAACAACTCAAGGTTGGTGGTATCATGGTGCTTCCGGTGGGCCAGTCCGACGCGGTCCAGAGCCTGATCCGGGTCCACAAAACCGAAAGCGGTCTGGAATATGACGAATTGCGGGACGTACGTTTTGTGCCTTTGCTGGAAGGCTTGGGTAAAGAGTAAAAGTGGTGTAAAATACCCTTCAAACCGGCAACACCCCCATTTCAGAGGGGACCGGCAGAGGACGATGCAGATGATCCGGATCAATCATGCGCGGCGCAAGCCGCTTCTTTTGGCCACTTGCGCGCTGCTTGGCGTCGCGGCTTGCGACCAGCCGCTCGATTTCGACATGCGTGGCGCAGGCGGCGGGTTCTCAACTGCACAGGCGGTTCAGACCGCCACAGCGGACCGGCCGACGCCGGACAGCCGTGGTGTGATCTCCTACCCCAGCTATCAGGTTGCCATCGCCAGACGCGGTGACACCATCAATGATGTGGCGACCCGTGTTGGATTGCCTGCCGCCGAACTGGCAAGCTTCAATGGAATCAGCGAGGGCGTGCCGCTGCGCAGCGGCGAAGTCGTCGCCCTGCCCCGCCGTGTCGCGGAGCCCGCACCCGGCACCCTTGGCACCGGCTCAATCCAGACATCCCGTGTCGACGTGACAACACTGGCAGGCAACGCGATCGACAATGCACAGCCAACGCCGGTCACGACACCAACCGCCCCCACGACAACGCCACTGCCCGCCGCGACCGGGCAAGAGCCGGTCCGCCATCAGGTCGAGCGGGGCGAAACCGCCTTTACCATCGCGCGGCTCTATCAGGTGCCTGCAAAATCATTGGCCGAATGGAACGGCCTGGGCACGGATTACGCCGTGCGCGAAGGTCAGTACCTGCTGATCCCGATCGCGCGCGTCGCGCCCCCTGCACGCTCGGCCGCGGATGCGCCCCCCGGCACCGGGTCGCCCACGCCGACGCCGCCCAGTTCGATCAAACCGCTGCCCGAAGACGATACCGCGAACCCACCGGATATTTCCGCGCCCAACACACAGGTCGCAGATGTCGGCCAGACCAGCCGGTCGGCTAAAATGGCCCTGCCCGTGCAAGGCAGCATCATCCGTGCCTATAGCAAGGGACGTAACGAAGGTATCGACATCAAGGCCGCCCCCGGCGCACCCGTCAAGGCCGCCGCAGACGGCAACGTCGCCGCCATCACGCAAAGCGCGGATGGGGTGCCCATCATCGTCATCCGCCACGTCGACAATATCCTGACCGTTTATGCCAATGTCGATCAGGTCAAAGTGGCCAAGGGCGACAGCGTGAAACGGGATGAGGTCATCGCCAGCCTGCGTCCCGACGCAAACGACGCCTATGTGCATTTCGAAGTCCGCGATGGCTTCGACAGCGTCGACCCGGCCCCGTTCCTCGAGTGATGGACTGACCTGCCAGAATTCATGGCCAATGGCCGCTGACATCTAGCAAATGAATGAAATTTCACGGGCGTGAACCCAACGCAGCATTCAGTCGGTGCTGCGTGATCGCGCAGGCTTCGGCCTACAGGCGGACGCCGCGCCGCCCGGCCAGATCACAGAAATATTGCCATGCCACACGGCCCGACCGCGACCCGCGCGTGGCCTGCCATTCAATCGCCTCGGCCCAGAGCGTGTCGTCGTCGATCTCGACGCCGTACGCGCCGCAATAGCCGCGAATCATCGCCAGGTACTGATCCTGATCGCAGGCGTGAAAGCCCAGCCACAGTCCGAACCGATCCGACAAAGACACTTTTTCTTCAACCGCCTCGCTGGGATTGATCGCCGATCCCCGCTCATTCTCGATCATGTCACGCGGCATCAGGTGACGCCGGTTCGACGTGGCGTACAGAATCACATTGTCCGGCCGCCCTTCGATCCCGCCGTCCAGCACCGCCTTGAGGGATTTGTAATGCTGGTCATCATGGCTGAACGACAGGTCGTCGCAATACAGAACAAAACGCGCCGTCTCCGCCTGCCGCAAGACATTCAGCAAACGGCCGACGGACGGTAGGTCTTCGCGGTGCAATTCCACGATCTTCAACTCAGGGAATTCAGAATGAAGCGCGCCGTGTATCGCCTTGACAAGGCTTGATTTCCCCATGCCCCGGGCGCCCCAAAGCAAGGCGTTGTTCGCCGCGAGGCCTTGAGCAAACTGGCGGGTGTTCGCCAGCAACGTATCGCGCGACCGCTCCACCCCAAGCAACAACTCCAGCGGCACGCGGGCGACATGGGTCACCGGCTCCAAGCGATCCGGCCCGGTCTGCCAGACAAAGGCCCCCGCCGCGTCGAAATCCGGTGCGGCCAGCGGTGCCGGGGACATCCGCTCCAGCGCCGCGGCGATGCGGTCCATCGGGTCGTCATTCATCGTTGTGTGCTCCGACATTACGTTCATTTCGCGTCATCTTCCGGCACATCGCCCAGATCGTCCTCGTCGTCATAATAACCTTCGGCGCGCAGCTTGGCTTCGCGTTTGGCTTCCACCCGGCGCACGAGGAAAATCGAAACCTCGTACAGGCCGTAGACAACGACAAACAAAATCCCTTGGGTGATCACATCCGGCGGCGTGACCAAAGCGGCCAGGACCAGAATGCCAACGACGGCATATTTGCGCACATTGCCAAGACCTTCGGCACTGACCAACCCGGCCTTGCCCATCAGTGTCAGCAGCACGGGCAGTTGGAAACACAAGCCAAAGGCCATGATGAACTTCAGCGTGATATCAAGGCTTTCGTTCACCTTGCCAAAGAAGGTGATGCGGATGCCTTCATCGGTGACGGGGATCGCAGCCTCTTCCAGAACCGGCACATCGAGGCCGGGAACGTCGGTCGTCACGAATCCGCTCATGATGTCCGCGATGATCGACGGCACATCGGCAAAGCCCAGAAAGAACGCCATCGCCAGCGGCGTCACGACGAAATGTGCAAAGGACGCGCCCAGAAAAAACATGATCGGCGAGGCGATCATGAACGGCAAAAACGCGTTCTTTTCCTGTTTATACAGCCCCGGCGCCACAAAGCGCCACAGCTGGAACCCGATCACCGGAAAGGCCAGCGCAAAGCCAAAGACCATCGAGATGCGGAACAAGGTGAACAGATATTCCTGCGGGCTGGTATACTGCATCGTCGGCGACGGGTCGCCCAGATCGCGCAGCGTCGCCTCGATCGGTTCCAGCAGAAATTGCAGGATCGGCTCGGCCACCACAAACGCCAGAATGATGCCCACAAGAAAGGCCAGCACCGCCCGGATAAGGCGGGTGCGCAGCTCGGCCAGATGTTCGATCAGCGGCGCTGTGCTGTCGTCCACGTCTTCGGTTTGGCTCATGTCAGCTTTCTTTGGGGGGCTCTGGGGCGAGTTCCGCCTCGTATTTCTCCGCCCGCTTCAGGGCCTCTTCGGCCTCGCGGACCTTGCGTTCGGCCGCCGCACGTGCAGTGGCTGCATGGATTTTCTTCGCGCTTTCGGCACGTTCGGCCTTTTGGGCGGCCAACTTACCGGTCTCGCTTTCGGGGTCCAGATCGGCCAGCGAAGACGTGATGTCCTTGGCCGCGTCCTTGACGCCGTCCATCGCCGATCCGACAGGGTTTGCCGCCGATCTTATCGTTTTCTGGATATCCTTGACGCCGACATCATCCGCCGCCTGATTCATGGCCGACGAAAATTCGCGCGCCATGCCCTTGGCCTTGCCGACAAACTGGCCGACATTGCGAAACAGTACGGGCAGGTCCTTCGGGCCGACGACAATCAGCGCCACAATCCCAATGACCAGCAACTCGGTCCAGCCGAGATCGAGCATGGGTTAAGCCTTGTCTTTTTCGGTCTCGGGCGTGACGTCTTTCAACTCGTCCGAAGCAACGCTGTCAGACAGCTCATCCTGCCCTTCCTTGACGCCCTTCTTGAAGCTGGTGATGCCCTTGCCCACTTCGCCCATCAGGCTCGCGATCTTGCCCCGTCCAAAGAGCACAAGAACCACAACGGCGATCAGCAGGATGCCCGGCAGGCCAATATTGTTCAACATAGTCTATCTCCCTCAGTGGCGGGAGAGTGCCCGCCTGTCACCGAGTGTTCTACGCTTGTGCTGCGGGTGCGAAAAGACCGATGCGCCCTCTTGAGCGTGTCTTTCCGGTTCTGAATACGAAAAAAATGACTGGCCACGCACCAACTGACAAGTTAATGTCAGTTGGTGCGACCCAAACCTGCACTGTCACGTTTGAGGGCCAATACTCGGCTTACTTGCGCCCAGTCACACATAGGCTCGCACCCGATGTTGCGGCCATGATCGCCGCACCAAACGGACTGCCGCAACACGCAAAGGTAGGGTGACATGCGCCGCACCGATCGCCTTTTTGACATCATGCAAATTCTGCGCGACGGGCAATTGCATCGTGCGCAGGACATGGCGCAGGCCTTGAACGTATCAGTGCGCACGCTCTACCGCGACATGGACACTTTGGTGGCCTCCGGCGTGCCGGTCCAAGGCGCGCGCGGCGTCGGCTACCGGATCACCCAGGCGATCAGCCTGCCACCCCTCACGCTCACGCCCGAAGAACTCGAAGCGCTCAACCTAGGCATGGCCATCGTGGCCGAAGCCGCCGATGACACGCTCCGGGCCGCCGCCACGTCTCTGGCCGACAAGATCGATGCCGTCCTGCCCGAACGCGGCATCGCGGATGCGGACAAATGGAAATTCGCCGTCTACCCCTTCGCCGACGTGGTGCGCGGATTCTCCCAAATGCCGACCCTGCGCGCGGCCATCCGCGCCAAGCAGAAACTGAAACTCACCTATCATTCCAAAGGCGACACGATCACCAGCCGCACGATCCGCCCCCTGCACATGGAATATTGGGGGCGCGTCTGGACCCTCACCGCATGGTGCGAGTTGCGCCAGGCCTTCCGCGTCTTCCGCGTGGACCTGATCCAGTCCGCCGAAGCGCTGCCCGAAATGTTCATTGATGAGCCCGGCAAAAGCCTCAGTGACTACGACCCGAACCTGTGAGGCATATGGGTCGGCGGGCGGGCGCCTTTTGCGCCTGCGCAAAACAGTCCCGCACGACGCACAACGCACAACGCGTGACAAACACGTTACCGCACCGGTAAAAATACCTCTAACGCAGCCGCAGCCATCACGGCCACATCACCCGCCACAGGCACATCCAGACCGCCCTTTTCGACAAGCACCTCGACAGATCCATAGGGCAGTAATGCCGCGATCACAGCCACATCCACCGCCTCCGGACGCGGCACCCCGATATGCACGACAACACGCATGATATCACGGGGCAGATCCAGAGTTCCGAAAATCGGCAAGGACGCGCCCTGCAAGGCCTGCTCCACCGCCCGGCGGGCCGCCTTGGTGTCGTCGCGGCCATGCAGATCGACGCCCTGCGCCATTTCGATGATGATACGCTGTTCGGTCATGACGGCACATCCACGGATACGATCAGGGCCGCCTGCGCCATCACCGTCGGATGGCCGACACCGTCCGGACGGGCCACGTCCAGCCCGCCCTGCTCAACGACAAAGGTCACCTGACCATAAGGAAACACGTCCGCCAACGCGGCCACATCCACCGCCTCGGGCCGTGCGCAGCCAATACGGACGCCGATGCGCATCGCATCTTTGCCCACCCCCATATACTCCGAGAGATTGATCGAATTGCGCCACAAGGCCGCCCGGATCGCACGTGCTGCCGCCTCCGTATAGTCACCGCGGCGCAGGGATGTCCCCATGCCAAACTCCACAATCATCGGGCCACTCATGCGCGCGCCTCCGCTGGAAATACAAAACACTTGTCGCGCCGGATGCGCAGCCACATGGCCGTCCCCATCTGCGGCAGGAACACCCCCGGCACGGTCACCTTCATTACCGACCCGTCATGGCTCAGACGAAACTCCACAAGGCTCTCGTTGCCCATGAAGCGGGCACGGATGACCTCGGCCCGGGCGGCCGTCCCTTCGGCCGCCGTGGGCCCAGGCCCGACACCGGCACGGTCGAAATCGATGCGCACATGCTGGGGCCGGAAAACAATATCGACCGCCGTGCCATCCGGGACGCCCGGCGCGAGGAAACGGCCAAAAGGCGTCATGGCCAACGCCCCCTGAACCGTCGCACGCAACCTGTTGGCGTCACTGAAAAACGCCACCGATGCCCGATCAACCGGTCGGGTGTAAACGTTGTAGGGTGCACCCCGCTGCACGATCTTGCCGTCGCGCATCAACGCGATTTCGTCGGCCATGCGCATCGCCTCATCCGGCTCATGGGTCACCAGCAAAACGCCGGTGTCTTCTTGCTTGAGAATCGCCAGCGTTTCGTCGCGGATGCCATCCCTGAGACGGTTATCAAGGCCAGAAAACGGCTCGTCCATCAGCATGATCCTTGGACGGGGGGCCAAAGCACGTGCCAGGGCCACGCGCTGCTGTTCACCGCCCGAGAGTTGATGCGGATACATATCGATAAAGCGGCTCATGTGAACGCGCTCCAGCATTTCCGTGACACGGGCACGACGCGCGTCTTTCGACCCGGACAGGCCGTAGGCCACATTGCCGGCCACGCTCAAATGCGGAAACAGGGCGAAATCCTGAAACATCAGACCAATTTCGCGACGCTCCGGTGGGATTCGAAAAACGGTGTCGCAAATCAAACTGCCATCGACGTAAATCTCGCCAGAATCCTGCATTTCGACACCGGCGATCATCCGCAATGTCGTGGATTTACCGCATCCGGACGGACCCAGAAGGCAGGTGACCTGCCCCGGTTGGATACTCAGACTCACACCGTCGACCACGGTGCGCCCACCAAAGCTGCGCATGAGGTTTCGAATTTCCAGACGCGGTGCTGTCACTGACGCATTCCCGATTAAAACAGTCGGGAGGTATCAGGCTGGTCGCGAACCCGCAAGCGTTCGCAGACGGCCAAGCCCCGGATCAGGCACGGAAATGCACGCAGAACGAACCACGCTGTTGACTGCGCAAGTGCGATTGCACCAAGGTGCCGACCTACTTTAAGGCGACTCACTCCTGCCAACCATCGAAGATTTTTCTCCGAAAAATCTTCACCCCCTCACGCTTACGAATACCCGAAAATGCGCCCATTGCGCGAGGGACACGCCTCCCAAGGGTCGGTGGGCGGGCGCATTTTGGCCCCCCGGGCCAAAACAGTGCCGCACAGCGATCAAATCACATCGAAACGGGCCTCGGTACGGTCCACGCCGTTGACTTGCACCACAAGCCCGTGGGCCCCCGGATGCAGCACAAAGGTCGTCGCGTCCGCTTTCAGCTTGTGCACCTTTCGGATGACCAACGGAGACCCCGCCGTCACCGTGCCCACCTTCAGCTTGAACACCTTTTCCACCCACCTGCCGCCAGGTCGCGCAAAACGTATCCGGTAGTCAATCAACACCGGGACGGACCGTTTCCCGGTCACGGTGACCGTGAACGCCAATCCATCCCCCCGCATCACTTGCGGCGTTTCAATGTCCACCGTGACAGCCACAGGCACGTCACGTGCAAACCCGAGCATATCCAACGTGCGCGGATGACCGGTCTTGATCAGCGTGCGCATGGCATGACGCTGCATCCACTGATGTTCTCTGGCGTTTTGCGCGCCGCTTGCCTCCCAGGCCTCCAGCCGGTCCAACACCGCATCCGGATCGAACTTGGCGATATCATTCAGATGATTGGCGACAGAGCGGGTGACGAAGCGCGTGCCATCCCCATGCAGCCGGTCCAGCAAAGGCAGGGTCTGGTCCGGCGTCAGATCAACCTTGCGCGCCCAGGGCAATCTGGGCCGCGTCCCCTCGCTGACCAATCGGCGCACATGGTAATTCCCGTCCCCCGCCCAGTCCCGCAACCGCGCCAGCGTCACATCCGGCCAGCGGTTCACGAACGGACGGATGTAGAATTCCATCGAAAAACGTTGTGTCGCCGCATGGATCAGATCGAGCGCGCGCTCCGGATGCGCCTCCAGACCATGACGTACCGCCAGCACACCGGGAACCGCGTGGATGAAGCGGCCAAAATCGTCGTCGCGCAACGTGGGATCCAGACGCGGCGGCAGCGCGGCTTCCAATTGATCCGCCATCGTTGGAAAATCAGAAGCCAGATACGGCTCCAGACACTCCGCAAACCAGTCCAGACAGGCCATTAACGACCGATCCGGAATGCCCGACAGCGACGCCTCCAGAAACCCCGCCCGGTCAAAACCGGACAAGGTCGCGTCGTACTCATCCGCCAAATCACCCAAAGATCTCGCGTTAAACAGCTGATCCTTCGCCGAAAATGTCGGCGGACCCTTTGCCATCAAATGGTGGCCACAGTCGCTCCGCCATCCAGCAGGATGTTCTGGCCCACGATAAAGCCCGCATGTTGCGAGCACAGGAACGCACAGGTCGCGCCAAATTCTTCGCGTGTACCGTATCGCCCAACCGGGATCGTCGCCTCACGCCGTGCGCGCGCCTCTTCAAGCGTGATGCCTTGCGCCTTTACCACACCGCCGTCCAACGCGATGGCGCGATCCGTCGCATGGATACCGGGCAACAGGTTGTTGATAGTCACGCCCTGCCCCGCAACCTGGCGCGACGTCCCGGCCACATAGCCGGTCAGGCCGGTGCGCGCCGCGTTTGACAGGCCCAACACCGGGATCGGCGCCTTGACGGATTGCGACGTAATGTTCACAACCCGGCCCCAACCGCGTTCCATCATCCCCGGCACCAATGCCTTGATCAGCGCAATCGGGGCGAGCATGTTGGCGTCCAGCGCCTTGATGAAGTCGTCGCGGTCCCAATCCGTCCACATGCCGGGGGGCGGACCGCCCGCATTGTTGACCAGAATATCCGCATTTCCGGCCGCCGCGATCACCTCTGCCTGACCCTCTGCCGTCGACACATCCGCCGCAACCGTCACAACATCCACACCATGCTTCGCGCGAATGTCAGCGGCCGACGCCTCCAGCGCCTCTGAGCCGCGCGCGTTCATCACCAGATTGCATCCGGCCGCGGCCAATGCCTCTGCACAGCCCAGCCCCAGACCCTTGGACGATGCGCACACCACCGCACGTTTGCCTGCAATTCCCAAATCCATTCCATCTCTCCCGATCATTCCGAAGCCTCAGAAGTAACCATACGTCACCCGATGCGCCAGCCAAAGACCGCGCCGTTGACCGATCCGCGCCACAATTCTACATTATAAGTTGATGAGACCTCATCCATGACGGGCCATGACACATATATCCATACCCAGCTCAGGCCAAAGCCTGCCGGTTTACCGGGCCGAGAGTTTCGTGGTCACGCACGGGGCTAATCTTGGCGATCCCCTGTCGCACGCGGATGAATTGATGTTGGACGACGTCTATCAGCTGAGCCTGACTGCGATCCCCGAACATTTGACGCTGAACACCAGCGCGCATGCCGTCCTGACCGTCGCGCCTGACAGCACCGTGGGCCAAACCGGGGCCACGATTCACCTCGATTGCGCCCTGACGCTGATGTCCCCCGATGGGCAGATCACCGATGCGCTTGTTCTGGTCGAGGTCGATGATGCGGGCGATATCGACGGGATCTACCTGATGCCCCTTTCGCCTCTGGTGCCACGCACGTCATACGCGCTTGTCGGGATTGACCGCGACAGTGCGCAGGCCAAATTCGCGCACCTGTCCTCCGCGCGGTTCACCCGCGGCACGCACATCACCATGTCCTCGGGCCTTCAGACCCCGATCGAAGACCTGTCCGTCGGCGACCGGGTTCTGACGCGCAATGACGGCGCGCGGGAGATCCGCTGGATCGGGCAGTCGACAGTTCGCGCCGTGGGGGAGTTTGCCCCCATTTGCATTCGCGCAGGCGCGCTCAACAACATGCACGATCTGATCGTGTCCCCCGATCATCGCCTGTTCATCTATCAGCGGCAGGATCGGCTGGGTGCGGGCCGCTCCGAGCTCATGATCAAGGCACGGCATCTTGTGAACGGAGAGAGCGTGACCGTTCAGGATGGCGGCTTCGTCGACTATTTCGAGCTCGTTTTTGACACGCATCAAATCATCTACGCCGAGGGGATTGCAGCGGAATCCATGTTGATCGACACGCGCAGCGAGCCTGTTGTCCCGCATGAGGTAACCGCGAAGTTGCCTGACAGCACAGATGGCGGGCTATCGGGCTTCGACGTCACCGAGACATTGCTCGACCGCCCCGACGCCACGGAAATCCTGCGCCGCGCGTCGACCCGATAGACCGGGCCAAACGCGACGACAGTCATTTCTTCATGCGTTGTAAAAGAATTCCTCGCGCACGATCTTGCCACCCGACACATGGTAAACGGCGACTTCCTTCATATCCTCGATCTCGCCGCTCTTGAGGTTCTTTGCCTGCATTTCAAAGATCACCGCAAAGCGATCGTCCCCATGCGGCATCGGGTCGGAAATGCTGCCACCCAGCACTTCGAAATTCTCGTCCCACCAGGCGTGCTTGCCCTTGAGCGCATCGAGCCCCTGAACGGAACGGCCCCCGCCCATGTCCACGGCCTCGACCGACGTCGCATCGGGCGCATAGAGCTTGTCCAGATTGGGCGTGGTCCGATTTTCGCGGCAGCCTGCAACCAATTCGTTCGCAATTTCATCAAGTGTCATTTGAGTGCCTTCCTTGGCGGGTTTATGGGGCCTGCTTAGGAGGGGCACTTGACAGTTTTTGTCAGTAGCCCATTTTTGTTCGCCACCCTGCCGTGCGCTCCGCGTCAGCCATTCAAGGCTTCCACCTGGCGGCGCGCCTCCGAAACAAGGCGCGGCGTGACGTCATCATCGTAATGGGCGCGGATGTGACCGGCGAGCAACGCGGTGTAATAGATTCGCAAGACATCGTTCACCCGCTGGCCATAGCCCGGCCCCAGCTTGCGAAACCAGCGTACCATGTCGCTGTCCAGCCGCAGGGTGACGCGGGTCTTGTGACGACGCACAGGATGCCAGGTGTCCATGCCGTTCCACTCATCCGGCAGACTGCCGTCGATCCACTTGAACATCATCTCCTGCTGGTGATCCTCCAGCGTTTGGATCATGTCGGTATGCGCTGTCTTGCGGGTCATGGGCCAGGCTCCTGTTGCAGGTGATCTGCAAAGAATGCTGACAACAAGTTAACAACTGCCAAGCCGGGCGCGCGCTGCCGGTGCACATCCGGTGCACATAGGGTGCACGCCCGGTGCCCCCACGGTGTCTTGCACCATGCAGGGCCGCGCTCTATACGCGGCGACATGCTGGACACCACTTCAAATCGCGCAGAATTGCCGCCCGAAATTGCCCGCCGCCGCACCTTTGCGATCATCTCGCATCCCGATGCGGGCAAAACCACGCTGACGGAAAAATTCCTGCTCTTTGGCGGGGCGATCCAGATGGCCGGACAGGTCCGCGCCAAGGGCGAAGCGCGGCGCACACGTTCCGACTTCATGGCGATGGAGAAGGATCGCGGCATTTCTGTCTCGGCCTCTGCAATGTCATTTGATTTCAAAGAGTTCCGGTTCAATCTGGTGGACACACCCGGTCACTCGGACTTCTCCGAGGACACCTATCGCACGCTCACCGCCGTGGACGCCGCCGTCATGGTGATCGACGGGGCCAAGGGCGTGGAAAGCCAGACACAAAAGCTTTTTGAGGTCTGCCGCATGCGCGACCTGCCGATCCTGACATTCTGTAACAAGATGGACCGCGAAAGCCGCGACGTTTTTGAAATCATTGACGAAATTCAGGAAAACCTGGCCATTGACGTGACCCCGGCCAGTTGGCCCATCGGTGTGGGCCGCGACTTTATCGGCTGTTACGACATCCTGCGCGACCGGCTCGAACTGATGGACCGGGCCGACCGAAACAAGGTCGCGGAATCCATCGAAATCAACGGCCTGGACGACCCCAAACTGGCGCAGCACGTCCCCGAAGCCCAACTGGCCCAACTGCGCGAAGAGCTTGAAATGGCCCGCGAATTGCTGCCGCCGCTGGACCGGGCCGCGATGCTCGAAGGGTCGCTGACGCCGATCTGGTTCGGCTCCGCGATCAACTCCTTCGGCGTCAAGGAATTGATGGAAGGCATCGCGACTTACGGCCCGGAGCCACAAATCCAAAAAGCCCAACCACGCCAAATTTTACCAGAAGAAACAAAGGTTTCCGGCTTTGTCTTCAAGGTCCAGGCCAACATGGACCCCAAACATCGCGACCGCGTCGCCTTTGTCCGCATGGCCTCGGGCCACTTCAAACGCGGGATGAAACTGACCCATGTGCGTTCGAAAAAACCCATGGCGATCAGCAATCCGGTGATGTTCCTCGCCTCGGATCGGGAACTGGCCGAGGAGGCCTGGGCCGGCGACATCATCGGCATCCCCAACCACGGCCAGTTGCGCATCGGTGACACGTTAACCGAAGGGGAAGCTTTGCGTGTTACGGGTATCCCGTCCTTTGCGCCGGAACTGTTGCAAGGGGTGCGTGCGGGCGACCCGCTCAAGGCCAAACACCTTGAAAAAGCGCTGATGCAATTTGCCGAGGAAGGGGCCGCCAAAGTGTTCAAACCCTCCATCGGCTCCGGTTTTATCGTGGGCGTCGTTGGCGCGCTGCAATTCGAGGTGCTGGCCAGCCGGATCGAGCTGGAATACGGGCTGCCCGTTCGGTTCGAGGCGTCACAATTCACCTCTGCCCGATGGGTCAGCGGGGAGAAACAGGCCGTCGAAAAATTCAGCGACGCCAACAAGCAGCACATCGCCCATGATCACGACGGCGACATCGTTTATCTCACGCGTTTGCAATGGGATATCGACCGGGTTGGGCGGGACTACCCCGATGTGACGCTGACCGCGACCAAGGAAATGATGGTCTGAAATATGGCGGGCGGCCCCCTTTTGCTGGTGCCGCAACCGGTCCAGACGGATCCGGCGAAACTGCGCTGGGGCATCGTATCGACAGTCAAAGCACCGCTGGCACAGGTCGCGCGGTTCGTGGCCTTTCACCTCGATATGGGCGCCCACCGCATCCATCTGCACCTGGATCAACCCGACCCCGCCATCGCGGAGCGGCTCGCCCATCCGCGTGTTCGGTTTTACCAATGCGATGACGCGTACTGGGCCGGGAAGCAGGAAAAACTGCGCCACAGCCATCAGTTACGTCAGGCTTTTAATGCAAGTCGCATCTACCGGATCTGCAAACTGGACTGGCTCGCGCATATCGATGTGGACGAGTTCATCCTTGCTCCTGCGCCGATGACCGAAGCGCTGGCAGGGGCAGACCCGCTCACCACGCATATCGCAATGACCCCGGTCGAGATGCTCGACCACCCGGGCGATCCGCAGTACTTCAAACGTATCGGGCGCAGGGCGGCGGTGCGCCAAATCTATCCCACCTATGGCGATCACATTTCTGGCGGCTTTCTCAGCACGCAAAGTCCCAAGAACATCGCGCGCACCGGGCTGGAGGGCGTGCGGTTGGGCATTCACGCCCTGCGCCATTTCGGCAATATCGTGCGCCCTGCCACCGTGATCCCAGATCTCGATATCGGACACGCCCACGCGCCGGACTGGGAAACCTTTCACCGCCACGTTACATACCGCCTGGACAAAGGCAGCTATCGCAATCGCAAGGGCCGCTACAACCCTCTGGGCGGGCTGATCACGACGCTGATGGAAGATGGCGGCATCCCCGCCTTGCGGCACTTCCACGAAGAACTGTCCGTCGCCACACCTGAACGGCTTGACCTGTTGGCCACCCATGACATGCTGGTCACCCGGACGCTTGATCTTGACGCCAAGGTCGCGCGATTTTTCGGCAAGCTGGAGGGCTGATCGTTGACCAAATGGGGCCTCAGCGCCACGATCCTGGCCCCTGCGCCCGACATTCTGCGCTTTGCGGCCTATCATCTGGAGCAGGGCGCGCACCGGCTTTACCTCTATCTTGATGCGGAAAACCCGGACGCATATGCCACCCTCAAGGCCCATTCCAAAATCCGGGTGCAAACCTGCGACGTGGCGCATTGGAAAAAGCTGATCGGCAAACGACCGGACCGGCATCAGGTGCGGCAGACCCTAAATGCCACCCACGCCTACAATCGTCGCGCCGAGGTGGATTGGTTGATCCATATGGATGTCGACGAATTCCTCGTGTCTCAGCCCCCGATCGCAGAGGCCTTGGGTGCGTTGGACCGCACACAGATCGCGGCCCGTGTCCGCCCCGTGGAGTTGCTCGGCGGCAGTGACCGGGCCTTCAAGGCCTTTATTCCAGCAGGCCCGAACCGGCGAGCGTTGGTGAATGAGATTTATCCCACCTTCGGCACATATGTTCGGGGTGGCTTTCTCAGCCATCTGGCAGGAAAGCTGTTTGTGCGCACCGGATTACCCGACATGACCGTGCGTATTCACAATGCGTTTCAGGACGGCAAGATGCTGGTCGATGCGGTCGAACTCACGCAAATGGATCTGGCGCATTGCCACGCCAAATCCTGGGACGCATGGCGCGCGGCGTACACGTACCGCCTGCAAAAGGGGTCCTACCGGTCAGAGATCAAACCCGCGACCACGCCGGAGAATGGCGGCTTGTCCCTGCATGATCTCTTTACCTTGATCGAGGCGGAGTCCGGCCTTGCCGGACTCCGCCAATTCTATGACGAGGTCATCGGCGACAGCCCTGATCTGCGCGCCCGCCTTGAGGCCCACGGCCTTTTGCGGCTGATTAAAATCGACCTTGACGCAGCGGCGCACAGACACTTCCCCGACGCCTTCATTTGACGCCGTGCATCGCCTTTGCTATGGACGCGCAGCATGTTGGAGCAACGCTCCCCCAATAGGGCCATTCGGGCCGACATCACGAGACGTAGCGGGCCCGGTAAGTGTCCGTAACAAACGGACATACATGATAAAATTCTCAGAACTGAATCTAAACCCCAAAGTGCTGAAAGCCGTCGTCGAAGCGGGATACGAAACGCCAACGCCTATTCAGGCCGGTGCGATTCCCCCTGCTCTCGAAGGACGCGACGTCCTGGGCATCGCCCAGACAGGCACCGGTAAGACGGCCAGCTTTACCCTGCCCCTCATCACGATGCTTGCGCGCGGCCGTGCGCGCGCCCGCATGCCGCGCAGCCTCGTGCTCTGCCCGACCCGCGAATTGGCCGCCCAGGTGGCCGAAAACTTCGACACCTATGCCAAGCACGTCAAGCTGAGCAAGGCGCTGCTGATCGGCGGCGTGTCGTTCAAGGAGCAAGATACCCTCATCGACAAGGGTGTCGACGTTCTGATCGCCACACCGGGCCGTCTGCTGGACCATTTCGAACGCGGCAAGCTGATCCTGAATGACGTCAAGGTCATGGTCGTCGACGAAGCGGACCGGATGCTCGATATGGGCTTTATCCCCGATATCGAACGCATCTTTGGCCTGACGCCGTTCACCCGCCAGACGCTGTTCTTTTCGGCCACCATGGCCCCCGAGATCGAGCGGATCACCAACACTTTCCTGTCCAATCCTGCACGGATCGAAGTTGCCCGTCAGGCCAGCGCGTCCGAGACGATTGAACAGGGCGTCGTCATGTTCAAAGGCTCGCGCAAGGATCGCGAAGCCTCGGAAAAGCGCAAGGTCTTGCGCATGTTGATCGACGGTGAGGGCGATAAATGCACCAACGCCATCATTTTCTGCAACCGCAAAACGGATGTGGATATTGTCGCCAAGTCGCTCACCAAATACGGCTATGATGCAGCCCCGATCCACGGCGATCTTGACCAAAGCCAGCGCACGCGCACCCTCGATGGGTTCCGCAACGGTGATCTGCGGTTCCTCGTGGCCTCTGATGTGGCCGCACGCGGATTGGATGTTCCGGCGGTCAGCCATGTGTTCAACTTCGATGTGCCCAGCCACCCCGAAGATTATGTGCACCGGATCGGCCGGACCGGTCGGGCCGGTCGTGACGGCAAGGCGATCATGATCTGCGTGCCGCGCGACGAACGGAACTTTGCAGACGTTGAAAAGCTGCTTCAAAAAGACATTCCGCGCATCGATAACCCCTTGGCGTCCTCGACAACCGCAGCCGCGCCGGAGACGGCAAAAGACGCGGAAAAGCCAAAGCGGTCGCGGTCGTCGCGCAAGCCCAAGGCCGATGTCGTCGCGGTGACAGACGACGCCACCCAAACGAACGAAGCGCCACCCGCCGAAACAGCGCCGGAGCCCAAACCCGAACCCGCCAAAACGTCATCGTCCAACCGCAGCCGGTCGTCGTCTGGCCGCAGTCGGTCGTCATCCAACCGCGATGACCGCGGTGGCAGCAAGGTCGTCGGCCTTGGCGATCACACGCCAAGTTTTATCGGGCTGAGCTTTGAGGAACGGCGCGTAAGTTAAACGCCTGACCCTCGGAATTGAAAAAGGCGGGCCTTGCAGCCCGCCTTTTTCATTTAGTGCATCCGACTGATCACGACGGTCACTTCAGGTTTCTTTCCGATCTCATCCTGACCGGTTTTGCGCACGATCCGGCGCAACGCTTCCTCAAGCGCGCCATCGTCGCGCAGGGTCTTGGCATCTGCGCGTCCCAAAAACTGGCTCAGATCCTCTTCGAAGACCTCGACCAAAGATGCCCGCGACCGACCGGTCTCGGCCAGCCCTTTGGTTTCGCACCACGGCTCCCCCAAAGGTTCGTCTTCTTCGTCCAGGATAAGGGTCACAAGCACATGCCCGTTCAAGGCCATACGGATACGATCCCGTACCACACCGTCGAGCGCACCGATCTGCACCGTTCCATCGAGATAGGTCCGACCCGTCTCGATATACTCGGCCACCTTGGGCGCATTGCCCGAAAGATCGATCATCATGCCGTTGACGGCCAGCACAGCCGCCCGCCCCCTGCCTTCGGACAGTTTCACATGTTCGCGCAAGTGGCGGTGTTCGCCGTGCATCGGCACAACGATCTGCGGGTTCACGATGTCGTGCAGGCGCTCGATATCCGGCCGGTTCGCATGGCCCGATACGTGATACAGACCAGACGAATCGTCCACCACATCCACGCCTTTTTCCGACAGTTGGTTCATGATGCGGATCACACCACGCTCATTGCCCGGAATGGTCTTGGAGGAGAACAGGAACAGATCGCCCTCTTTCAACTCGAGCCCCATATACTTGCCATTCGCCAGCTGCGCCGACGCCGCACGGCGCTCGCCCTGCGATCCGGTCACCAGCAGCATCAGGTTTTCGCGGGGCACGTTGCGCGCATCTTCGGGGCTGATAACCGACGGGAAGTCCTTGAGAACGCCTGTTTCGATCGAGGCCTCGATCATCCGGCGCATCGCCCGACCGAGCAGGACAATCGATCGCCCTGCCCGCTCGCCCGCTTCGGCCAGCGTTTTGACCCGCGCCACGTTCGACGCGAATGTCGTTGCAACCACCACGCCGTCCGTGTGGCCACGGATCAATTTCTCGATCTCGGGACCCACGGTCGCTTCCGAGCGTCCGGGATTGGGGGAAAAGATGTTCGTGCTGTCACAGACCAGCGCCTTGACGCCGTTCTTGCTGACGTCGGCCCACAATTCAGGATCGAACGGCTCACCCACCAGCGGCGTTTCGTCCAGCTTGAAGTCGCCCGAATGGATCACCCGCCCCTCGGGGCTGTCGATGATCAGCGCGGCACTTTCCGGGATCGAGTGGGACATAGGCAAAAAGCCCACGGTAAACGGCCCGACGGTAACGGTTTCAGGCCAGGTGCCCGCAACGGTCACAGTATCCTCGGGATAACCGCGTTCGTCGAGCTTGCGGCGCGCGATATTCGCGGTGAAGGGCCGCGCAAAGATCGGTGCGCCCAGTTGGTCATAGGTATGTGACACAGCACCCACATGGTCTTCGTGCGCGTGGGTGATGAAAATACCGTCGATGCGGTGCTTGCGCTCGGCCAGCCACGCAATATCGGGCAGGATCAGGTCAACGCCCGGACTGCCATCCATATCGGGAAAGGTCACGCCAAGGTCGACCACAATCAGACGCTCGTGTTCCGGTGCGCCATAACCATAGACATAGGCATTCATGCCAATTTCGCCCGCCCCCCCAAGGGGCAGGTAGATCAATCGTTCACTGCTCATGAGTTCAGTTGTTTTCCTTGTTATAGCGATGGATGACCGTCAGGCCATGCATCGTCAAATCATCAATATAGTCATCAAAAAGTCTCTCGGTCTGCTGGAACAATGGGGCCAGCCCGCCCGTAGAGATCACGCGCATGTCGCGGTCGCGTTCCGCCTTAATTCGGGCACATATCTCACGGACAAGGCCCACGTAACCCCAAAAGACACCAGATTGCATGCAAGCCACAGTGTTGGTGCCGATCACGGATTGCGGCTTGGAGATATCGACATGTGGCAAGGCGGCGGCCGCATTGTGCAGCGCCTCAAGGCTCAGGTTCACGCCGGGGGCAATCACCCCTCCGATATAGGCGCCATCGTGATCCACAACGTCAAAGGTCGTGGCGGTGCCGAAATCCACCATGATCAGGTCGCCGCCGAACATGTCAAAGCCCGCTACGGTGTTGACCAACCGGTCCGGTCCCACTTGAGTGCCTTCGTCCACCCGCACGCCGACAGGCAACAGGCAATCGGGCTTGCCCACCACATAAGGGCGCGTCCCGAAATAGCGATCCGCCAACACGCGCAGGTTAAACACGACCCGCGGCACTGTGGACGAGATGATCATGTCCGTGATCTCGACATCGATGTTGCGAAACTTCATCAGCGTCGACAGCCAGACATAATACTGGTCCGCCGTGCGCTGCCATTCGGTCGAGGTGCGCCAGGTGCCGATGAACCGCTCGCCATCCCAGATGGCAAAAACAGTATTCGTATTGCCGCAATCAATCGCCAAAAGCATGGGAGCCCCTTTTCAGAAATAGACGTCTCCGGCCGGAATACTGATCCGGCCCTTGGATGTCTCTAGAACAAGTTGGCCGTCACCGTCCACATCCGCAAAGGTTCCGTGATGCACTTCACGGGTTGTGCGGGCGGTGATCGGCGCACCCAAGCGGGCCGCATGGGCCAGCCAGGCGGTGCGAATGGGCGCAAAGCCGTAGGTAACAAACTGTGTCTCGTAGCGGTCATAGGCCTGTGCCAGTTGGTCCAAAAAGGCCTCGGGTGTCACCTCTACGCCAAGGCTCGCCTTGAGTGAAACCGGCGGAACGGCCCCGTCTTCGACCTTATCCGCCCCCGGCGCGGTCACCAGATTTACACCAACGCCAATCGCCAGCGCGGTCACGCCCTGGCCTGCACTGGCGGATTCCAGCAAGATCCCGGCCACTTTACCTCCACGCAACAGAACGTCATTGGGCCACTTCAGTGCAAATGCATCCTCACGCCCCGACACCGCTACAAAGGCATCGCGCAAAGCAAGGGACGCCACAAAGGATCGCAGAGCCGCGTGGCCCGGCGCCTCGTTCAAGGGTAAAACAAGCGTTGCCGCAAAATTGCCCGGCGGCATCACCCAGGCACGCCCACGGCGTCCGCGGGCTGCCGTTTGAACATGCGCCAAAATCCACGTAGGTCCCGCAAGCTCTGGCGCAATACGTGCCGCCTCGCTCAGCGTGGAATCCACTTCGCTCAAAACGCGGCGTCCATACCCGGTGGGCCAGCCGGTCATCGCTTCTCTGTTCTCAAAAAATCCTCCCCGAAGGGCCGGGTTGCAATACTGCGCCTAGTTCACCAGCGTGGCCGCTGCCATCGCCGCAGCGCCCTCGACGCCAAACATGTTGACGATACCGACAACCATCACAACAGCAGAGCCCATCAGGAAGGCCCAGAGAACGGGCGATTTACCACCATTCAGCCCTTCTTCGGCGGCGTCGCCGAAATACATCAGAAACACGATGCGCAGGTAGTAGTAGGCACCGATGACGGACGCGATCACACCGGCGACGGCAAGCCATGCAAGGCCACCGTCGAACGCCGCGCGCAGCACATAGAACTTGCCGAAAAAGCCCAGCATGGGCGGCACACCCGCCATCGAAAAGAGCAGCACGAGCATCGCGAGCGCCTTGCCCGGTTCACGCTTGGAATACATGTTCAGCGACGAGATTTCGACGACCGGCTGGCCGTCTTTCTCCATCATCAGGATAAAGGCAAAGGTCCCGACATTCATCGTCACATAGATCGCCATATAGACCAGCATCGCCTGCACACCGAGGACCGTACCCGCCGCAAGGCCCATCAAGGCATAGCCCATATGGGCGATCGACGAATAGGCCATCAGTCGCTTGATATTGGTCTGACCGATGGCAGCAAAGGCCCCGAGGAACATCGACAGAACCGACAACAAGGCCATGATCTGCTGCCAGTCCGCGACTGCGCCGCCAAAGGCATCATGCATCACCCGCGCAAACAAGCCCATCGCCGCGAGCTTTGGCGCCGTGGCAAAGAAAGCCGTGACAGGGGTCGGAGAGCCTTCATAGACGTCCGGAGTCCACATGTGGAAGGGAACGGCCGAGATTTTGAAGGCAAAGCCTGACATCAGGAACACAAGGCCAAAGAGCAGCCCCAGCGACATGTCTTCCTGGGCAACTTGTACAATACCCGAAAACACCGTGGTGCCCGTATAGCCGTAGACCATCGACGCGCCATAGAGCAGCATACCGGAGGACAGCGCGCCCAGGACAAAGTACTTCAGACCCGCTTCTGTCGATTTGACGCTGTCGCGGCGCAGGGAGGCCACGACATAGAGTGCCAGAGACTGCAATTCGAGCCCCATATAAAGCGCCATCAGATCGCCCGCCGACACCATCATCATCATGCCGACAGCGCTCAGCGCCACAAGCACGGGGTATTCAAAGCGCAACAGGCCCCGGGCGGACATATAGCCCTCGCCCATGACCAGCACGGACGCCGCCGCCAGCAGAATGGCCACCTTGGCAAAGCGGGAGAACCCGTCGTCGATGAACATGCCATTGAACGCGATGTGCGTGCCCTCGCCCGTAAATCCGATCCACGCCGCCAAGATCACAAACACCGCCGCTGTCACCCAAAGCAACAACGACGCCATCCCATCCTTGGATGTATACACAGCAACCATCAGACCCAGCAGTGCAAAGAGAGACAGCAGGATTTCCGGCAAGATGATGGTCAGATCAGCAGACATGTCAGCGTCCTTAATTCAAAGCCATTTGGGTCGCAGCTTCTGCCGCGGCCAGGGCCGTATCGTATTGTGAGACAAGGGCAGCCACGGAAGGGCCGATGATGTCGAGGATCAGTGCGGGATAGACGCCCAACAGGATCGTCATCACCACCAGCGGCGCAAAAATCGCCCGCTCGCGCGTGGTCATGTCCGTGATGGACTTGAGGCTTTCCTTGATCAGATCGCCCAGAACCACCCGGCGATAGAGCCAGAGCGCATAAGCTGCGGAGAAGATCACGCCCGTCGTAGCCACAGCCGCCACCCAGGTGTTGACCTGGAACACGGCCATCAGCGTCAGGAACTCGCCCACGAACCCGGACGTGCCCGGCAGGCCCACATTGGCCATGGTGAACAGCATGAAGATCAGCGCATAGGCTGGCATCCGTGTGACCAGCCCCCCATAGGCGTCGATATCGCGCGTGTGCATCCTGTCATAAATCACGCCGACGCACAGGAACAATGCCCCCGATATGAAGCCATGCGACAACATCTGAAAGATAGCGCCATCGATGCCCTGCTGGTTCGCCGCAAAGATGCCCATGGTGACGAAGCCCATGTGGGCCACGGAACTATAGGCAATCAGCTTTTTCATGTCTTCCTGAACCAGTGCAACCAGCGAGGTATAGACAATCGCGATGGCCGACATCCACAGAACCAGCGGTGTCAGAACCTCAGACCCAACAGGGAACATCGGGATCGAGAACCGCAAGAAGCCATAGCCCCCCATTTTCAACAGGATCGCCGCCAGAACGACCGACCCTGCCGTCGGAGCCTGCACGTGGGCGTCCGGCAACCAGGTATGCACCGGCCACATCGGCATCTTGACCGCAAAGCTGGCAAAGAAAGCGATAAACAGCAGCGTCTGCATGCCCCCGATGATCTGAATACCCATCAGGCTGAATGTCTCGGATGCAAAGTTGTGTGTCAGCAACTGTTCGATATCCGTGGTGCCCGCATCGGCGAACATGCCGACCATTGCCACCAGCATCAGAACCGAGCCGAGGAAGGTGTAGAGGAAGAATTTGAACGATGCATAAATTCGGTTGGCCCCGCCCCAGATCCCGATAATCAGGAACATCGGGATCAGACCCGCCTCGAAGAAGAGGTAGAACAGCACAAGATCCAGCGCCATGAACACGCCCAACATGAGCGTTTCCAACAGCAGGAAAGCGATCATGTATTCCTTGACGCGGGTGTTCACGTTCCACGAGGCCGCAATCACCAGCGGCATCATGAAGGTGGTGAGCATCACGAACAAAACCGAAATCCCGTCTACGCCCATCTTGTATTGCAGGCCCATCAGCCATTCGGCTTCTTCCACGAACTGAAAGCCGGTATTGCTGGAGTCGAACTCGAACAGGATGAACAGCGACACCAGGAACGTCGCCGAAGTGGCAAACATGGCGACCCACTTGGCGTTGGTCTGGGCTGCCTCGTCTTCGCCGCGCAAGAACACGGCCAGGATCAGAGCGGCCAGCGCCGGGATGAAGGTGACGATGGAAAGAAGGTTGTCCATCAGTTTGCTCCCCCGCTGAGCGTCATCCAAGTGACAAGAATTGCAATTCCGATCACCATGGCGAAGGCGTAAGTAAAGATATAGCCAGACTGCGCTCGGCCTGCGAGGCGCGTGATGAAGGGTACGATGCCCATTGCGACACCGTTCAGTGTTCCGTCAATGACGTCACCATCGCCCTTTTTCCACAACTGTTTGCCGATCCACATCGCTGGTTTGACAAAGACGACGTTGTAGAGCTCGTCGAAGTACCATTTGTTCAACAAGAAAAGGTACAGCGGGCGCTGGTTCTCTGCCAGGCGCGCGGGCAGTGACGGGTTCCAGATATAGAACCACATGGCCATGATGAAGCCAAAGAGCATTGCCACAAAGGGCGAGGCCTTGACCCATTTCGGAACCGCATGTGCGTCATCCAGAACTGTGTTGTCCGGAGCGATATAGAGCGCACCCTCACCCGGTTTGCCGGTGAACACATAGTGATGTTCCCCGCCATGCGCATCTTCTTCGCCATGGCTTTCGGTTGTGGTGGCCGCGTGATCGTCGCCGTGATCCTCGGCTTCGGCCCCGCCATGTGCGGCGCCTGCTTCGGCGTAAGGAATGCCATAGAACTTACCGACCTGATCTGTGTGCCCAAAGAAACTGTTGTACCAGATCATCCCGGCAAAGACCGAGCCAAGCGCCAGAACCCCAAGCGGGATCAACATCACCAGCGGGCTTTCATGGGCATGGTCGTGCGTATGCTTGTCGCCGCGCGCCTCGCCGTAAAAGGTCAGGAACATCAGACGCCAGGAATAGAACGAGGTCATCGCCGCCGCGATCACCAGCATCCAGAACCCGTAACCGGACCCGGCCGCAAAGGCGCTTTCGATGATCGCATCCTTGGACAGAAAGCCGGAAAAACCGATATGCGTCAGCGGAATACCCACGCCGGTGATCGCCAATGTACCGATCATCATGGCGGCAAAGGTGTAAGGTATCTTTTTACGCAGCGCGCCATAGTTGTTCATGTCCTGTTCGTGGTGCATCGCATGAATGACCGAGCCCGCGCCAAGGAACAACATCGCCTTGAAGAACGCGTGGGTGAACAGGTGGAACATCGCCGCCGAATACATGCCGACGCCTGCCGCCACGAACATATAGCCCAGTTGCGACATGGTCGAATAGGCGATCACGCGTTTGATGTCGGTTTGCACCAAACCAATGGTGGCCGCAACAAAGGCCGTGGACGCCCCAAGAACCGTGACGAACATCATTGCCTGTGGCGCGACTTCCATCAAAGGGGACATGCGGCAGACAAGGAACACACCCGCCGTCACCATGGTGGCCGCGTGGATCAGGGCCGAAACGGGCGTCGGGCCTTCCATCGCATCAGGCAACCATGTGTGCAGGAACAATTGCGCCGATTTCCCCATCGCACCGATAAAGAGCAGAACGGCGATCAGGTTGGCCGCGTTCCATTCGCTCCACAGGAAGGTCAGTTGCGTTTCAGCAATCGTTGGTACCGCTTCGAAGATGTCGTCAAAGCGGATGCTGTCGGTGAGGAAAAACAGGCCAAAGATACCGAGGGCAAAGCCGAAATCGCCAACCCGATTGACCACAAAGGCTTTGATCGCCGCGGCATTGGCCGATGGCTTGCGATAATAGAACCCGATCAGCAGGTACGAGGCAACGCCCACGCCTTCCCAGCCAAAAAACATCTGCACCAGGTTATCCGCCGTCACCAGCATCAACATCGCAAAGGTAAAGAACGACAGGTAGGCAAAGAACCGCGGCTTGTAGACTTCGCCCTCTTTCCACTGCGGATCCTTGTCCATGTAGCCAAAGGAATACAGGTGGACGAGGCTGGATACGGTGGTGACGACAATCAGCATGATCGCAGTCAGACGGTCCATGCGGATCGCCCAATCGGTGCTCAGACTGCCGCTTTCGATCCAGCGCATGATCTGGATTTGCTCGGTGACACCGTCAAATGTGAAGAACACGATCCACGACAGGAAAGCCGACAGAAACAACAGGCCGGTGGCAATCCACATCGCGGCGGTTTCGCCAAACAGGCGCCAGCCAAAGCCACAAAGCAGAGCGCCAAGCAGCGGGGCAAAGAGGATAATGGTTTCCATAGTTCTTTAGCCCTTCATCACATTGACGTCTTCGACGGCGATCGTGCCACGGTTGCGGAAGAAACAGACCAGAATGGCCAGACCAATCGCCGCTTCGGCGGCAGCGACCGTCAACACGAACAAGGTAAAGACCTGCCCCACCAGATCCCCGAGGAAACTAGAAAATGCGACCAGATTGATATTCACGGCGAGCAACATCAATTCGATGCTCATCAGCAGGATGATGACGTTCTTGCGGTTCAGAAACAGCCCGAAGATGCCAATGACAAACAGCGTCGCCGCCACTGTCAGGTAATGTTCAAGTCCGATCATAAATCACCATTCAAACCCCAGGATAGGGGCCCCGTGCTGCTTGCATGCATGCGCCGCCAAGGGCGCGACTTCTGAGTATTGGTCAAACGGCTGCATCGAAGACGGCTGCGACTCCAACGGAAAGTCGGTTGGCTCGAATTCTTCATCAAAAAGCTCATTGTACGTCTTTTGAATGCAATTGAAGGAGTAGACCTTGTTGCGACTTCCGTCCTCACCCTCTTGTCGGGCATGAAACTGAACTTCATCCGCTCCAAACAGTTTGCTTGCGACGGCAAAGTGTTTGTTGATCGTATCATTCGGGTTGTTGATCTCGGTCTCGGCCAAGGCGACGCTGACCATCAAAGACAGCCCGACACCGGCCAGTATCGCCCGGGACCCGATCTTGAATTGCAATGTCATAGGCTTACAGTCCCTGCCCCGGTTTGACGTCCTTCAACTCCATCGCGGCTGCAGGATCGCGCATCATCTGGGCAACAACGTCCTGGCGTTTGACATCCGGACGGTGGCGCAGCGTCAGAACGATGGCGCCGATCATCGCAACCAACAGGATCAAGCCAGCCAGTTGAAAGAGTAGAAAGTACTGATCATAAAGGATCATGCCGAGGGCTTCGGTATTGTGCCGGTCCACAGGGATAACCTGCGCGCGCAGCGCTTCGGCGGCCGGGTTGGCCTCCCATGCGCCAAAGGCCAGAACGAACTGCATCAGGACGACCAGCGCGATCAGCAGCGCCAACGGCAAGTATTTCGCCATCTCCGCCTTGAGTTCGGCGAAATCAACGTCGAGCATCATCACCACAAAGAGGAACAGCACCGCGACCGCACCCACATAGACGATCACCAACAACATCGCGACAAATTCAGCCCCCAACAGCACGAAAAGGCCCGCGGCACTGAGGAAGGACAGAATCAACCACAGCACTGAATGCACCGGACTGCGGCTGACGACGGTGAACAGACCGCCCGTGATCAGACTGATCGCAAAAAGGTAAAATGCTGCAACGGTCATGTCTCGTCCTCATCATCATCCATGACTTCGCGGGCCAAATCCATGGCGCGCGTCATGGCAGGCACACCGGCAAACACCGACATCATGCCCAAAGTCTCACTGATCTGTTGATCGGTCGCCCCGGCCTCGCGGGCGTGGCGAACAGTCTGGCGGATCGCTGTGTCAGCCTGAGCGCCTTGCATGGTGAGCCCGGCCAAAGTCAATAACAGGCGGGTCCGCGCATCCAGACCGTCTTCGTTGAAGGTGTTGCCAAACCAGGTTTCCATCAGATCCTTGGGCATGACGGGCCACATGGCCTCCATTCCCTTGGTACTGAAGGCTTCCATTTGGGGAAACGCTTTGGACATTTCCTGCACTTGCGCCATCATGGCCGCAAACGGGTTTGGCGGAGTTTCGGTCATCGGTAAGGTGCATCCAGCTCTAGGTTATGGGCGATCTCGGCTTCCCAACGATCGCCATTGGCGAGCAGTTTTTCCTTGTCGTAGTACAACTCTTCGCGGGTTTCAGTGCTGAACTCGAAGTTCGGTCCCTCGACAATCGCATCCACCGGGCAGGCTTCCTGACAGAAGCCGCAATAGATGCATTTGGTCATGTCGATGTCATAGCGGGTCGTGCGACGGCTGCCATCCTCGCGCGGTTCGGCATCAATCGTGATGGCCTGCGCCGGGCAGATCGCCTCGCAAAGCTTGCACGCGATACAGCGCTCTTCCCCATTGGGATAGCGGCGCAGTGCATGTTCGCCACGAAACCGCGGCGACAGCGGGCCCTTTTCATGCGGGTAATTGATCGTCGCCTTGGGCGAGAAAAAGTATTTCAGGCCCAGCTTCATGCCGACCCAAAAGTCTTGCAGAAGAAAGTACTTGGCAGCGCGTCCATAGTCGATCTGAGTCATCTCAATCCCCCGGGGTGCCGTCGTTAAGGTGCATATAGGCCCATGCCTGGATGGCTTTGATCACATCTGCATTCTTGATATCGATCATGTTGCCGTCGGTGTCTTGCGTGACCATCTCGCACTCCGACACGATAAACGCGGTCAAATCGGCGAGGTCACGGGCGTTCGATTTTTTGATCGCTTGTGCAATGCTCATATCAGCCCCCTACGGCCCATCGTGCGTAAATGCCCCAGAACCAGTCGAACTTGGCTGCAAAGGCCACGAAGACGACCCAGATCAGCGAGAATGGCAGGAAAACCTTCCACCCCAGGCGCATCAACTGGTCATAGCGATAGCGCGGCGTGATCGCTTTCACCATGGCGAAGAGGAAGAAGAAGAACGCCATCTTGCCAACCATCCACAGCACACCATCCGGCAGGCCAGGGATCGGCGACAGCCAGCCACCAAAGAACAAAAGCGACATCAGCGCGCACATCAGGAAGATGGCGATGTATTCGCCCGCCATGAACAACAGGAACGGTGTGGACGAATATTCGACCTGATAGCCCGCGACCAGCTCCGATTCCGCTTCCGGCAAATCGAACGGCGGTCGGTTTGTTTCGGCCAATGCGCTGATAAAGAACAGAAACACCATCGGCAAATGCGGCAACCAGTACCAGCCAAAGAAGCCGTAAGCCGAATCCTGAGCATTCACGATGGCTCCGAAGTTCAGCGAGCCGGTCGACAGGATCACGCCGATGATGATCAGGCCGATCGACACTTCATAAGAGATCATCTGCGCGGCAGAGCGGAGGGAACCGAGGAACGCATATTTCGAGTTCGATGCCCATCCACCCATGATGACGCCGTACACTTCAAGCGAGGACACCGCGAACACATAAAGAATAGCGACGTTGATATCGGACAACACCCAGCCGTCGTTGAACGGGATCACCGCCCAAGCGATCATCGCAAGCACGAAACTGGTGAGCGGGGCGAGCATAAAGACGGTCTTGTCCGCGCCTGCAGGCACTACGACTTCTTTGACAATATATTTCAGCGCGTCCGCCACGGTTTGCAGCAAACCGAAGGTGCCCACGACGTTCGGACCGCGCCGCATCTGCACGGCGGCCCAGATTTTCCGGTCGCCATACACAAGGAACAAGAGAGAAATCATGACAAAGGCCACAACCGCCATAACCTGCGCGAGGACCAGGACGGCGATGCCGCCAGGAGTGGTAAAGAAATCAGCCATTTGTCCTCACACCGTCGGAATTGTCTTCTCCGCTTGGGGTGCACCCACGACGTCTATGTCGATGGTGCGCACTCCGCGCGGTAGCGCTGGCGTGACCGTGTAAACAGCATCCGCCCGCCACACGCCAGACTCTTCTTCAATTTTTGTCCGCAAATGACGCGCAAAATCCCGCACTCGGATCAGGCAGCGGCCTGTGACGCCAGATTGTGCGTCATGCGTCGCGATTTGCGCGATCGGTTCAAAACATGAAAGCATCGGGCCCGCGTGCCAACCCCTCGGTTGACCACACCGGGTCTTCGGTCCGACGAGGTCGGCCACTGGCATCGTTTCGCAGTCCGCACGCGGCGTGCAGGTTATGAGTTCCATCGCAGTCATTCAGCGGCCAAGGCCCCTTGTGCACGGGCTTTGACGCCTGCGCTCAGCTCGGCCATCAACTGGCTGGAGCGGGCGATCGGGTTGGTCAGGTAGAAATCCGTGATGGTCGATGCCAATATGCCGCCTTCCATCTTGCCCTGCTCCAATGCCGCACCCTCGTTTTGGGCAACAACGTCGATATCCCCCAGATGCGGGTGCGCCGCGACGATGGCCGTGCGCAATGCACCGATGTTGTCAAAAGGAAGCGTCGCACCCAACTCGCCCGACAAAGCCCGCAAGATGGCCCAGTTTTCCTTGGCGTCGCCGGGGGCAAAGCTGGCGCGAGCAGCCAGTTGGGGCCGTCCTTCCGTGTTCACGAACAGGCCCGGCTCTTCGGTATAAGCCGCTCCGGGCAGGATGACGTCAGCGCGATGCGCGCCCCGGTCGCCATGACTGCCCTGATAGATCACGAAGGCACCGGCCGCGATGTCCACCTCGTCGGCGCCGAGGTTATAGATGACATCCGCGCCGTCGACTGCGGCCATCCCGTCCGCGTTGGTTGCGCCGACATCCATCGCGCCTACGCGGGCCGCAGCTGTGTGCAGCACCAAAAGACCGGACTTCGTGCTCTCCGCCAGAGCTTGCGCCGCCGCCAAAACCGCCGCACCGTCGCTGCGGGTCAAAGCCCCTTGGCCGATGATGATCAGCGATGGCTTTTCGGCGACACCACTATGATCCCGGCCAAGAAGGTCAGTGATCGTGTCCGTATCAGTACCGATGTGGTTGTATTCAAAAGTCAGATCAACAGCCTCGCCGATCACGCCCACATTCGCGCCCCGCGACCATGCCTTGCGCAGCCGTGCGTTCAGCACTGGCGCTTCAAGCCGTGGGTTGGAGCCGATGATCATGATGGCTTCGGCTGTGTCGATGTCTTCGATGCACGCCGTGCCAACATAGGCGGCGCGATTGCCGCTGGGCAGCTTGGAACCATCCGTGCGGCACTCGACGATACCGCCCTGCCCTTCGATCAGTTGTTTGAGGGCAAAGGCTGCCTCGACAGGTGCGAGATCGCCGATCAGACCGGCGAGGGATTTCGCCCCCTTGATGGCTGCCGCCGCCTTGCCCAACGCTTCGGGCCAGGTCGCGGTGCGCAATTTGCCGTTTTCGCGGATAAAGGGCTTGTCCAAACGCTGGCGGCGCAACCCGTCCCAGACAAAGCGGGTCTTGTCCGAAATCCATTCTTCGTTTGTGCCGTCATGGTTCAGCGGCAGGAAGCGCATGACTTCGCGCCCCTTGGTATCGACCCGGATGCTTGATCCGAGCGCATCCATGACGTCGATACTTTCCGTCTTGGTCAGTTCCCACGGACGGGCGGTAAAAGCGTAAGGCTTCGACACAAGCGCGCCGACGGGGCACAGATCGATGATGTTGCCCTGCAGGTTCGAATCGAGAGTTTCCCCAAGGTAGGATGTAATCTCACTGTCTTCACCACGGCCCGTCTGGCCCATTTGCGTGATGCCCGCCACCTCGGTGGTAAAGCGCACGCAGCGGGTGCATGAAATACAGCGCGTCATGTGCGTCTCGACCAGTGGGCCAAGGTCCAGATCGTCTACGGCACGCTTGGGTTCGCGAAAGCGGCTGAAATCAACACCGTAGGCCATGGCCTGATCCTGCAAATCGCACTCGCCGCCCTGATCGCAGATCGGGCAATCGAGCGGATGGTTGATCAGCAGGAATTCCATGACGCCCTCGCGGGCCTTTTTGACCATGGGCGAATTGGTCTTTATGACGGGCGGCGCCCCTTCGGGACCGGGGCGCAGATCCTTGACCTGCATCGCGCAGGAGGCCGCTGGCTTGGGCGGCCCACCGACAACCTCAACCAGACACATCCGGCAGTTCCCGGCAATCGACAGTCGCTCGTGATAACAGAAGCGGGGAATTTCGATGCCCGCCTCTTCGCACGCCTGGATCAGGGTCAGCGCCCCTTCCACTTCGATTTCCTGCCCGTCGATGATGATCTTGCGTAGGTTGCTCATGCGTCACTTCATCCTCAGTAGGGCGCCAATCTGGCCACCTTTTTCAATCTCAGCCTTGCCCAGAGCGCAATAGGTTTCTGGTTTGTCCTTATCCACGCCACGCGAGAACATGTATGCATCACGCAGGTCGCGCTGGCGCTCTTTGTCCGCGTCGGAATTTATGTACGCGTTGATCTCGGTCTCGGAATATCCCATGTCACGGGCCTTTGACTTCAATCCATAAACCAGACCGTTGGCTCGCAGCAACCGCGCGGAAATGTCATCGCATTTCTTGCGTATCTTATCCGCGATCCGCACTTCTACAAGCAGGCCGTCGATCTCAGGCACATCACGAAGATGCGGATTGGCCGAAGCGGTTCCAGCGGTCATACATAAAATCAAAGTCATAGTCATCGCGCGCATCACATCTCTCCACGGCTTGTGTATCTCGTACACCATATGGGAAAGCACTGGTCTGCTATGCAATATCAACACAGTACACAACCCGCCAGCGCGAAAATAACGTCGCGGCGGCCGACATTATTATTGCGGTGTACACGTACCGCGCAAAATCAGCCTGTCATTGTCGATGATGAGGGTTCCGTCCGCGGCATCCGGCCCCTGGGCCCAATCCATGTCCGAGGAGCCGAAGTTCTTGATGCAATAGCGTGTGGCCTCATACCGCCCCGCCTCGCGCGCGCCCAAAATCGAAGAGGACGCGGGTGCAACAGTAACCTCGAAAAAATCGCGCTGCTTATCGATGGCGCTCGCGCTCGAGCGAAAGTTCACACCGTCAAATGCAATCTTGTCCGCCCTGATGCCCCCACTGCATGCAGACACCAGAAGGGCAGCCATGAGCAACGCACCCATCCACAGCGTCGGGCGCATATCCGTCAGAGCAAGCGATCTGATCTTGGTCATTTCCGTCTTCTCCACCGAAGCGCCCCCATGGGTGCGTTAGATCGGCTTGTCTTTCAAGTGACTCCAGCCAAAGGCATAATCACTATTGCCATGGTTCGCCAGATGATGAAAGCGCTCCATCGCCTCCGTGATCGTTGGCCGATGCCCATCCGGCACCCACCACATTACCAGGCGCAATCCCTGATCCGGGTCGTACCATTCACCTTTGCGGTCGTAAAACTGCTTGTGAACGGTGTTCCAGACAAAATTCCCGAGAGTTTCGGCGTCTTGCCAGACGGACAAGGTGGATGCGGTCCGCGGATTGCCGCCCAGCACACCTTCGGCATCCAATTGAGCCGCTTCCATCTCATTCCCCACAAGATGCCAGACATAACCCGGGCTGCGGCGTGCGATGTCATAAACCCTGTCCAGATTGTCTGCAAAATCAGCCACCCGCGGATCATCCCAATCGTATTTCAGGGTTCCTATGTTGAACTCAGCGAGATGCATCGTCATGGCCTCTGATCTTGTTTGAAACAGATTTGGCCAATGCAAACAAAACGATGAACGCGCCAAGACCGGCTACGCCCAGAACTGTTTCGAACACGTAAGCAGGCACCCGAAGGACGTACAAAACTACAAACAGAGCGGCAGGCAATGCAAATATTCCAACGGCGACCGCCCAGGACGCGAGCCGTGACCATCCATCGGCACGGGCCAGAACAAAAACGCTCAGCCCGAACAGAATGACGATCGCGATCGTAAAGAAGCTGTCCATCAAATGCCAATCCTCAGCGATTCGGGAATTGCCGTTAAATCCGGGCGTGCCGACGCGCCCGCCATGCTCTGGATCTTGCCAATCATATATCACGGCCCCCGCGTTAAAGTGAGCGGAGCGCATCCATGTACTTCAAAGGAGTGTTGCGCTTCAGAACAAACCAAAAATCACGAACACCAAGACAGATGAGATTGAACCGACAGTATGCGCCAGTTGAAATACCATGGGCCGACGGACGACGACCGAGGTCAAATTGTCACTCAGCCGCAATCCGTTTGCTGGCAATCCGATCCTCAATCTCGCCCCGGAAATTCTTGATCAACCCTTGGATCGGCCAGGCTGCCGCATCGCCAAGCGCGCAGATCGTGTGGCCTTCGACCTGTTTTGTAACGTCGAGAAGCATGTCGATTTCCTCGACCTCGGCCTCGCCCTTTACCAGACGGTCCATCACCCGCATCATCCATCCGGTGCCTTCGCGGCAGGGCGTGCACTGGCCACAGCTTTCGTGCTTGTAGAATTTGGACAACCGCCAGATCGCTTTGATGATGTCGGTGCTTTCGTCCATCACGATGACGGCGGCGGTTCCGAGGGATGACCCTTTTTCCTTGAGCGCGTCGAAATCCATGATCGCATCGCGCATGTTCTCGCCGCGCACCATCGGCACCGACGAGCCGCCAGGAATCACGGCCTTGAGGTTGTCCCAGCCGCCGCGGATACCGCCGCAATGCTTTTCGATCAACTCTTCGAAGGGGATGCTCATCGCTTCTTCGACGACGCAGGGGTTGTTCACGTGCCCCGATATCGCGAAAAGCTTGGTGCCCGCATTGTTCGGCCGACCAAAGCCCGAAAACCACGACGCGCCGCGGCGCAGGATCGTCGGCACGACGGCGATGGATTCGACATTGTTCACCGTGGTCGGGCAGCCATAGAGGCCGGCACCGGCGGGAAACGGCGGCTTCATCCGCGGCATGCCCTTCTTGCCTTCAAGCGATTCGAGCAACGCAGTTTCCTCGCCGCAGATATAGGCCCCTGCCCCGTGGTGCAGATAAATGTCGAAATCCCAGCCCGAACCCGACGCATTCGGGCCAACCAGACCCGCATCATAAGCCTCATCGATCGCCGCCTGAAGCGCCTCTTTCTCGCGGATGTACTCTCCACGAATGTAGATGTAGCACGCATGAGCATTCATCGCGAAAGACGCGATCAGACAGCCCTCGATCAGTGTATGGGGATCATGCCGCATGATCTCGCGGTCTTTGCACGTTCCGGGTTCTGATTCGTCCGCATTCACGACCAGATAGGCAGGACGGCCATCGCTTTCCTTGGGCATGAAGGACCACTTCAGACCTGTCGGAAAGCCCGCGCCGCCGCGCCCGCGCAGACCGCTGTCCTTCATTTCCTGAACAACCCAGTCGCGACCCTTCTGGATCAGCTTGTCGGTGCCATCCCAATGGCCACGCGCCTGAGCGCCTTTCAGCGTCCGATCGTGCATTCCGTAAAGGTTGGTAAAGATCCGATCTTTATCAGCAAGCATGCGCACTTAATCCTTGTCATTCTGGCGGCTGCGCCAGATCCCGATTGCAATCCAAAACGCCCAGCCGAAACCGGCAAGGGCCGCAAGATCAAATAGGGCGCGGGTCCGATTGGACAGCCCCAGATATGATCCCGCCACATTGGCACAGACCCAGAGAATCCCGACCCCGGCGATCACCAGCGCCAGCCGTTGGCCCGCCGATGCGGAATTTCCCTGTCTTTGCACCATCATCCTTCAGCGTTAATAAACGCCGCCTTTTTTGACCTTGGCCGAAAACTCTGTGGTTCCGCCCTCGGCCAGAGTTTTTGCCTGTTCAACCCAATTGTCCCGGCTCACACGGCCTTTGAAGCCTTCCAGATTCTCATCGACCCAAGCAATTTCATCTGCGCCCCAAGACGCGATCTGATCGAAGTGGTAAAAACCCATCGAATGCAGAACACCTTCGAGTTTTGGACCGACACCCTTGATCTGTTTGAGATTGTCAGGGCCGTCTTCACGGGCCGCCTCAAGCGTTTGTGGCTTTGTGCCCGGCCCATCATTAGCAGGCGCGGCAGGTTTCGTCTTGGGTGTCGCGGGTGCAGCCGCCGCTTTCGATTCGTATTTCCATTCGCCTTTTCGTGCGGCCAAATCATCCTGGCCTGGCATCGGTTTGGACGATTGCACACCGGACCGAGTGGACTCGGATGCTGCAGCACGCTGGGCGGCGGAAGGAGCAGAATTGTCCGTGATCTCAGACGCGCCGCCCAAGGGCGGCAAGGGCCGACACATGATGACACTGATCAACACACCGGCTGCTGCAAAAACCACGGCACCTATGAACGCAGCCTGCAAAAAGCTCCAACCGCCAAGCACCATGAGTAGTACAGCGGCCAATGCGCCTGCAAATGCCGCGACCAACCAGCTGCCCAAGGCGCAGCCCACCATCGCTTGATTGTTGTTCATCTGTGTTCCTCTCCCGGTTTTAGCTAACCCTATGATTCAATAACTTATTCGTCGTCCATCCCGTCCTTCTTCGCACGTTTGGAGGAATCCGTTTCACCAACGTCTGCCAATGCGGTTGCCTGCGCGACCCAATCGTCCCGGCTTGCGCGCCCCTTGAAGCCTTCGAGGTTCTGATCCACCCAAGCCACTTCGTCCGGTGTCCAGGTTGCAATCTGGTCAAAATGAAAGAACCCGAGATTGTTGAGCAAAGTTTCGAGCTTGGGGCCGATACCTTTGATCATCTTCAAATCGTCCGCACCCGTGTCCCGCGCCGCAGTCAGGCCCGCTGGCTTGGCACCGAGGCCTTTTGAAGCCTTTTCAAGGACTTCCTTAGGCGCATCCGGAGATTTGGCTTTCTCTGGCGCGGTTTTCCCGGTCGCTTTCGGTTGCGCCGACGCATTGGCCGCCTTGCCCTGCCACGGCGCAATCAAGGGCACTTCGGTGCCATCAATGCGTTTCACCGTGTCACCAATGTCCACCGCCAGTTGGACAGAGGCATTATATTTGGTGTGACCGCTGTCGAAATCCTTGAGCGAGGTAAGCCCGTGGAGCGGTTCAGACGCATAGCGGCCGTTTTGCGGCCCGGGCGTCGGCACTTCACCGGCGGCCAGCGCGTCGATCAATTCACCCATGCGCGCGGTTGTGAGATCTTCGTAATAATCCTTGCCGATCTGTGCCATCGGCGCATTCGTGCAAGAACCAAGACATTCAACCTCTTCCCAACTGAACTTGCCATCTGCAGACAGCTGGTGCGGTTTCGCCGCGATCTTTTCCTTGCAGACAGCCACGAGATCTTCGGCGCCGCAAATCATGCACGACGTCGTACCGCAGATTTGAATATGTGCAACGGAACCAACAGGTTGCAATTGAAACATGAAGTAAAACGAAGCCACTTCAAGTGCGCGGATATAGGCCAGATCCAGCATATCCGCGACGGTCTCAAGGGCGGGACGGGTCAACCAGCCTTCCTGCTCCTGTGCTCGCCAGAGCAGCGGGATGATGGCCGAGGCCTGACGGCCTTCGGGGTACTTGGTGATCTGCGCTTCGGCCCACGCCTGGTTGGCGGGCGTGAAGGCGAAGCTGTCGGGCTGTGTGTGGTGAAGGCGGCGGAGCATTAAGTCTGACCCTTGGTAAGTGTTGAGGCGTCGGGAGCCTCCGGCGGGAGTTTATCTGGCAAGATGAAGTGGGATCAGCGATCAATCTCTCCGAATACCACATCCATGGTGCCGATAATGGCGGCCACATCGGCCAACTGATGGCCCGTGCTCATGTAGTCCATCGCCTGCAGATGCAGGAAGCCGGGCGCGCGGATTTTGGAGCGGTAGGGTTTGTTGGACCCATCGGCGACGAGGTAGACGCCGAACTCCCCCTTGGGGGCTTCGACAGCGCAATACACCTCGCCTGCCGGCACGTGGAACCCTTCGGTGTAGAGCTTGAAGTGATGGATCAGGCTTTCCATTGACGTTTTCATGTCGGAGCGCGAGGGTGGTGTGATCTTGCCGCGCGCCAGAATATCGCCTGGACAATCGCGCAGCTTGGCGATGGCCTGTTTGATGATCGACACTGATTGGCGCATTTCTTCCATGCGCACCAGATAGCGATCATAGCAATCGCCGTTTTTGCCGACGGGGATCTGGAAGTCGAACTCGTCATAGCACTCGTAAGGCTGCGACCGGCGCAAATCCCATGCCATGCCGGAGCCACGGACCATCACGCCGGAGAAACCATAGTTCAGTGCGTCTTCCTGAGTCACAACGCCGATATCGGCATTGCGTTGTTTGAAAATGCGGTTTTCGGTCAGCAACCCGTCGATATCGTCCATTACACGGGGAAACTCATGCGCCCATTGTTCGATATCGTCGAGCAGCGCGTCAGGCAGGTCCTGATGCACTCCGCCGGGGCGGAAATACGCTGCGTGCAGACGTGCGCCGCAGGCCCGTTCGTAAAAGATCATCAGCTTTTCACGCTCTTCGAAGCCCCACAGCGGCGGGGTCAGCGCGCCAACGTCCATCGCCTGCGTCGTAACGTTCAGCAAATGGTTCAGCACGCGACCGATCTCGGAATACAGAACCCGGATCAGCGAGGCGCGGCGCGGCACCTCGACACCTGTCAGCTTTTCGATGGCCAGACACCAGGCATGTTCCTGATTCATCGGCGCGACATAGTCGAGGCGATCGAAATAGGGCAGGTTTTGCAGGTAGGTGCGCGATTCCATCAGCTTTTCGGTGCCACGGTGCAGCAGGCCGATATGCGGATCGCAACGTTCGACAATCTCGCCGTCCAGTTCAAGAACCAGGCGCAAAACACCATGCGCCGCAGGGTGTTGCGGGCCGAAGTTGATGTTGAAATTACGGATTTTCTGTTCACCCGTGAGGGCGTCGTCGAATTTCGAGCCGTCCATCATAGTGTCCTTATCCTTCCGTCATCGGACCGGTCATGGTCCGAAATACTTTTGTCATCAGTTTCCACGTCCCGTCGACGCGGATGAAGCCAAGATGGTCTTCGTAGCGCATCGGCGGCACATCCACCCAAAGATGCACGCGGGCAATCTCATCCCCAGACACATTTACACTAAATATCTCATAAGACGGTGCGCCAGGAAATGCGTCACGGCCTCGCACACGCTCAAGATAGGCCGCCTTGTCCCAGAACTGCGCCTCTCCCGTCGGGGTTACTGCCGTCATCAGGAACTTGTCGTGACACATGTCCACAAACACATCTGCCGTCGAAAAATGGATTGCCTCGCAATAGGCAACTGCGAGCGAGCGGATCGTTTCTTGTGTCGGGGTCCGGACATCCATCAGCGTTTTTCCAGCTCTTGCAGCTTCATCGCCATGATCCACAACAGCACGATGGTTCCAACCGGTAACACGCAAAACAGCGCCCAGTATTGGTTCATCCCGAAATGCGGCAGCAGCTTGAACATCGGGATGATGGTGGCCGCGGCGATCGCAACCCATATCAGCATGTCCAACTACTTGGCCTCCGTCTCTTTTTCGTCACCGGGAAGGATGTATTCGGCCCCTTCCCACGGGCTCATGAAATCAAACTGCCGATATTCCTGCACGAGGCTCACGGGTTCATACACCACCCGCTTTTCCACTTCGTCATAGCGGACTTCGGTATAGCCCGTGGTCGGGAAATCCTTGCGCAGCGGATAGCCGCGGAAGCCATAATCCGTCAGAATGCGGCGCAAATCCGGATGGCCGGAGAACAGGATGCCAAACATGTCAAACACTTCACGTTCGAACCAGTTGGCGGACGGATGGACCTCGGTGATCGACGGCACCATCTGATCCTCGCGGATCGACACGCGCAGGCGGATGCGATGGTTCTGATACATGCTCAGGAAGTGGTAAACGACATCGAACCGTTTCGCCCGGCCAGTATAGTCAACTGCCGTGATGTCCACGAGGCTCGAAAAGCGGCAGGTCGCGTCCGCCTTCAGGAACTCGACCAGACCGGTGATATTGCTGGGCGCGATGTCCATGTTCAACTCGCCATGCGTCACATCCCAAGCCAACACGCAGTCGGGCCGCTTGCCTTCAATATAGCTGCCAAGTTCGTTCAGCGCGTCACTCATCGGATGCACTCCATATCGCTCTCATCGTACAATCGTCCCGGTGCGGCGCATTTTGCGTTGCAGCTGCATGATGCCGTACAGCAGCGCTTCGGCTGTGGGTGGACAGCCCGGCACGTAGATATCAACCGGTACGATGCGGTCGCATCCGCGCACCACCGAATAGCTGTAGTGATAGTACCCGCCACCGTTGGCACAAGACCCCATCGAAATCACATAGCGGGGCTCGGGCATCTGGTCATAAACCTTGCGCAAGGCCGGAGCCATCTTGTTGGTCAGCGTCCCGGCAACGATCATCAGGTCGGACTGGCGCGGCGATGCGCGCGGGGCCGTGCCAAAGCGTTCGAGGTCATAGCGCGGCATCGACGTGTGCATCATCTCGACTGCGCAACAGGCCAGACCAAAGGTCATCCAATGCAGCGAGCCGGTGCGCGCCCAGTTGATAATGTCGTCTGTCGAGGTGAGCAGGAAACCCTTGTCCTGCAACTCGGCATTCATGGCGCGCGCGCCATGATCCTTGTCACCGCCAGCGATCAGAGGGCCTGCGCCCGTATCGGTCATTGCCATTCCAGCGCTCCTTTCTTCCACTCATAGGCAAAGCCTGCGGTGAGGATACCGAGGAAAACCATCATCGACCAGAACCCGGCCATGCTGATGTCCTTGAAGGCAACCGCCCATGGAAACAGGAACGCTATTTCGAGGTCGAAAATGATGAACAGGATGGCCACCAGATAAAAGCGGACATCGAATTTCATCCGCGCATCATCAAATGCGTTGAACCCGCATTCATAGGCGCTGACCTTTTCGGGGTCCGGGTTGCGCACCGCGACGATCACGGCGGCAAGAATAAGAACAAGGCCGAGGCCGATGGCAACGCCCAGAAAAACGAGAATGGGGAGGTACTCCCGTAGCATTTCGTCCACGTTTGGCTCCTTTTCTGCGCGCGTCAGTGCGCGCATCGCGTCAAGCGGCAAGATTGACTTTGTACGGGTTTACGCCCCCGACCCGGCAGGGTCAATAAAGGCAAAGGGTTGAAGCGACGTAATTTCGCAGTTGTTTTTGCGCAAAGGCGCCGTGGCGCTCAGGTTTTGAGCAAGGTCCAGTCGGTTAAAATCAAGCCGCTCTTGATCGGCAAGATCTGCACACGCACTTCAGGACCGGACCGGCCAAATGTTTCCAAGCGCAGAACCGCTTCGTTTTCGCCTGAGTCCAGAATGGCGTTCACCTGGCGTGGCAGGCGCAACATATCCAGACTGTCCAAGCCGATAACGGTCTGCACCGCGAGGCTGACAAACAGCAGTTCGCCCGATGCGCTTTGCACCGTCAGTGCACGATCGGGAAATTCGGCCAGCGCGGACAGGATCGCGTCTGTTTCGGCCAGCGCCTTGCTCAATTGCGATTGTTCAAACCGCAGGATATGGCGCTCGATCTTGCTTTCGATCAGATCAGCCATCGCCACCATGTAGCAAACCTCGCCTTCGGTCCAGATCCGTGGCTCGGAAGACAGGCCGCAAATTGCGCCGACCACCTCTCCAGTGCTCAAACGCAAGGGGACGCCGATGTACGCCTCCACCTTCAAGGCCCTGACCGTGGGCAAGTCCCGCAAGGACGGATCTCTGGAAATGTCTGGCACCCGAACCGGTGCTCCATGCCGCACCGTATGTGCGCAAATCGAATCGCGCGCGGATGCAGTCTGGTTGGCGGCCATGGGTTCCACGGACGTGCGCCCCAAAGCTGCCAATGCTTCGTCATGCACGACACTGATGAGGCAAGCCTTGCAATTCAGAGTAGCTTCAACGGATTGAGCAGCCGCGCCGAACTCGTCGAGGTTACTGAAATCAATATCATACAGCATAATCGATTATCCCTTTGACCATGCTGCTTTGCCTCTTGGACAACAGGGTAGCACGCCCCGAACCCAAAATAACGCAATAGTGAAGGACCACCGGCTGACGCCGGAGGCATCATTTGTCGGAATGTAATTCCAGGTACTGCTTGATGACATCGTCTGTCACATTTCCAGATGTGGTTGAGAAATATCCACGGGCCCAAAACCGCCTGCCCCAATAGCGTTTTCGCAGTTCGGGAAACTCCATCTGGATGCGGCGCGATGAGCGCCCTTTGATCCGTTGCAGGACATTGGACAGCGAGTGCTTCGGCGGGATCGACAGGAACATATGGACATGGTCACGCGCCAAGACACCTTTGACGATATGGACGCCCAGTTCGTTGCACGTCTGGATGATAATCTCGCGAATGCGGGCCCGCATCGAACCCTGCAACCCGCATTCCCCAAGTAGATCTCTTATTTCGCTGTCTTGAACGTGATATTTTCTATATATATCATGGCGTTGGTTGCTGCGGAGGATGTGTTTCATGGATCACCCAGAGGGTGCGGGCTTGCAGCGGGCAGATCGTGTGGATTTTGACCCTCGCGTGCGGCTGGAATTCCGGGGCGCTCAGCTCAGTTCGGATGGCGGCCTTCTGGTGATGCGCGAGCTTGATGACGCGCTCGGTCTGTCCAATCTGGCGTCTGCTGCCCTGTGCGATAATCGCCGTGGCAAGAACACGATCCACCGGCTCGACGGGCTGTTTCGGCAATCGGTCTACGGCCGGTTGGCAGGATACGGGGACGTCAATGACGCCGACCGTCTCGCGCTCGATCCCGTGATGCGCCAGGTTGTCGGTGGCCGTGCCGTCGATGCGCATGCCGCATCCACGTCGCAGATGGGCCGGTTCGAGACCGAGGGACTGGCGACCGCAGAGAACCGGGCGGCTCTGTCTGA
>NZ_JAIMIA010000240.1 GCF_019966495.1 Tateyamaria pelophila
GAGGTAAAAGATACTTGATCCGCAGGCCTGATCAGGCGATCTTCGCGTCAGATGGCAGGCCACTTGGGGAATGTCGGCTAGATGTTGAGGCGTCAGAGCTGATGATTGTGGCTTGAGGCGCGGATCGGATCAAAGGGGATAAGCCTTTCAGGTTAGTATAACATGCAGGAAAGGGTATTCTACTTGGGAGAATAAGTTGAGAAGTGGATTGCACTCATGACAAAATCAAAGCTGTCAATTGACGTTGGCGCAGGGGTTTTGGGTTACACGCATGGGTTGCGCCAGTATTCACGCGCGATGCGATTGGCTGGGCAGAGACCGCATGAGTTTTTTGAGGAAGACGCCAAGAAGTATTTGAACGAAAAACTGGAAATCCCCGAACCGAGCGACCTGGATGTTTCGAAGGTGGCGGGGGTCGAGCTTGATCCGGTTATCGAGAGATTTGTTGGATTTACAGGGCTGGTTGCGGGCCATGCACTACAGTCCAGCTCTATCTACGCATTTGAGCGTATCAAAGTCCTTTCGGCGCAAGCTGTCTCGCCGAGTAGAAACCAGTTCAGAATTCAGTTCCTCGCCCCGACGGTTGCGCGCCTGAACCCGACGTTTCTGAAGAACGCCTTCGAATTCGCGGCAACGATTGCCTTGGAGTTCACGCTTCCCGCATATAAGCGGAAGCAAATCAAGACCTTAACCGACAATAGCCTTGTGCGCTTCATCGAAACAACTCGCGCGCAGGCAAATGGCGGCTACTCGATGCGGTTTATTCTCGAACAGGCGTTTGATCAGGGCATTCCCATATCCCATCTCGGGTTCGGGCATTACCAATTTGGCTATGGACGCCATGCGAAAGTTTTCTGCAGAAGCGCCACTCCCAATGACTCATTGATTGGAGCGCAACTGACTTTCAACAAGCTGAAATGCGTCACATACATGAAATCGGCTGGGATTCCGGTGCCAATTTCACGAGCTGCCAGGGATGCGAAAGAAGCGCAGGCCATCGCGCACCAAATCGGGTTCCCAGTCGTGTTAAAGCCCTCGAACCGCGACCGGGGCGAAGGTGTAACTGTCGATGTCCAAAACAACTCGGGCGTTGTTGACGCGTTCGAAAGGGCAAAGAAGGTTTCCAACTCGATACTTGTAGAGAACCGTGTTCCCGGGATTTGCCATCGATTGCTCGTCTACAGGGACCAGCTTATTTTTGCCTACGCCCGACACCCGTTGTCCGCCATCGGCGACGGGACATCCAGCATTCGCGAGCTGATTGAAAAAATGCAGCAGCTGGAGTCCAAAAAGGCCAAGCACCTTCGCAAAAAAACATGCACGCTGGACGAACTTGCGATCACTCAGCTGCATCGGCAGAACTGCGACCCGGAAACCGTCCCTGAATCTGGACAGATCGTTTATTTGAGGCCGTATGAAGGCGAAGTCTGGGGGGGATACGATGAAAACCTAACAGAAAAGGTTGTTCATCCGGCCAACGCAGACCTAGCCTGCCGCACAGCACGCCTTTTTGGCTTGGAAGTCGCGGGCATAGATATGATTTCGGAAGATATCTCACGCCCGTGGTTTGAAACGGAAACGGTGATAAACGAAGTCAATTTTAGGCCTCAGATTGGCGAGAATACTGCGCGGACCTTCATGGACCTTTCGTTTCCCGCGGGGCAGTCGCAAGTTCGCATTGAGTGTTTCGTCGGGGGGGGGGGGGACGCCATGAACGCGGCAACCGAACGCCGCGCGGAATTGGCGCGGGGAACGGGTGGTGCGTTCCTTACCTCGCACAATGTTTCTCTCGATGATCAGGGGAACACCATTCACTTCAGCAAAACTGACAGCCTGTTCCGACGGTCTGAACTTTTGTTGCAGGAAAAGAGTCTGAGTTATCTGATTGCCGTTGTGCAAAACGATGAGATGTTGGCAACTAGGCTCCCATTTCTAAACATCGCCGCTATCCACAAGGTGGGCGGCAGCATTTCCAAGCACAGAGATTCCACCCAACCGGCAACTGCGGCAGATTTCACCAACCTGATCGATTTGCTCGAAACGTATCGTTTGGGTGAAGACGAAACTTTGCAGCAGACCGCGTAATAATCATTGGCAGACATACAATATCAGGATGAGACAATACTGCGTTCGGCCAATCAGCGTATCGAGTATGTCGAGCACGCCGAGGCGCCTGATGATCCGTGCATGTTTGTCTTTCGTTCGTCGAAGAAGACCGAACGACCTGTTTTTCTTTTCGAGGACGTTATCGACTACTTGATGATCCCGGTGACGTTCCTTGTGTGCTGGCTGTTTCCCGTTGGTACGTGGGGTTGGCTTCAAAAGCCGATCATTTTCTTGGGCGAACGGATGGTGCCAAGAGACCGCCAGCGTCGGGTCCGCCGCGCTTATGAGCGTGTGTTTGGAAGCCTAAAAGACGAAGAATGGGACGAGCTGCGCCGAGGTTTGATACGCCAAACTCTTGCAAGCAGGGTTACCGCGGCACAGGAGTTTTCACCGAAGCGGGGCAAGATTACCTTTGATGTTGATGGAGCCGCGAAACTGTTGGAGCAGTTGGAGGTGGGCAAAGGCGCTATACTGTGGGTGAACCGCTTTTCGACTTATCCGATACTTTCAAAGCGCGCGCTTTGCCAAGAAGGCGTTTCGGCATCGGCTCTATCCCACAAATGCCACGGTAATAGTGAATCCCGTTTTGCGGCACTTCTCATGAACAAGATCCAGATCGCGGCAGAGAACCGCTATCTGAAACAGCGACTGGTTTTTGACGACGGCGAAGTGAGAAAGGTCCAGAAAAGAGCGCTTTCGCAGCTGAGAAAGGGGCATCCGGTTATATTCACAAACACGTCGCTGGCGGGCCATCGATATGTTGAGCTTCCTCTCGGGGTTAATGGCAAACTCCGAATGGCTACCGGACCCATAGCGATTGCACTTCGTACGGGTACGCCGCTGTTTGCGGTAAGCATTTTTGAAGTCAGACCCTTTTTGCACTACCGGGTGAAGATCGACGGATTCGACGCTGCTTTGGCGGATGCGGGCCAGTCAGCAAAGTCACGTTCGGATTTCTTGAGCATGGCCCGCGTGGCGCGTGCAAGCCGCGATATTATCCTCGACGGCATAAGAAAGCATCCTGATCAAACTGCGTATATTCTTCTTGACGAGTGATATCGTCTGGATCTTGCCACCTTCAGAAAATGAAAGACGCAAGCAGCCAATTCAGTCCGGTTAACCGGTATAGGCCCCATCGGAAGGTTTGTTCGTAGGATCCCGTTAAGACGGAACAATATGGGAACGAAGGATTATCCCCTTTGTTCCGGCAAGACTAGGTGTTGAGGCGTCAGAGCTGATGATTGTGGCTTGAGGCGCGGATCGGATCAATTTGCGGGGCAGCTTGGGCGCATAAAACGTAGCTTTTCTGATGACAGATGACTT
>NZ_JAIMIA010000241.1 GCF_019966495.1 Tateyamaria pelophila
GCCGCCGAACAAGCAAAGGGGCCTGGGCGCCCAGCTCAAAGAGCGACACCGGCTAACATCCAAGCTGATTGACGCGCCGCGACAATCAAAAACACAAAACCCTTGATCGCGATAGAAAACGACGGCATCGTCTCAAGTGTCGCGACCAAGGATTCTCATCCTGATTGACGCGCTCCTCGCATCCAGATTGTCGCGCTACAAGGGGGCGTTATGAAAAAACGAGGTAGCATCATACTTCCGACTGGCGAAGTCCCAGGGCCTGCGCCCAAGACGCGGAACGTGCCTTTGCCTTGGCAATCGCCAAAGGTCGCCCTGGAAGACAAGGATGCCCCTGTAAGGGTCGCGGCGATCCTGAAGAGCAAAGGGTACGTGCAAGCCGACCAAGACGTTGCCTTTCTCAGCTCCGATGAAATGCGCGGTGTCCGTTTGCAGCTTGATTTCATGAAGGCTGAACACGGGCTCACGGATCATGAGGTCAAGCATACAATAGTTGTTTTTGGCGGCACCCGTATTCCCGAACCCGCTGCTGCGCACGTGCGGTTGGAACAGGCACGAAGCAAATTGGACGCTCGTCCCAAAGACATGTCTTTGATGAGGATAGTTTCGATTGCAGAACGTGTTCTCAAGCTAAGCCGGTACTATGCGATCGCACAGGAATTCGGCGACGCTATCGGTCGCATGAAAGAGGTCCGTGACGGCGGAAGGATTGCCCTGATGACGGGGGGTGGGCCGGGCATGATGGAAGCTGCGAACCGTGGTGCATACCATGCTGGGGCGAAGTCAATTGGTCTAAACATAACATTGCCACATGAGCAGTATCCTAATCCATATCTGACACCGGGTCTCTGTTTCCGGTTTCATTACTTCGCGTTGCGGAAAATGCACTTTCTGAACCGCGCGCGCGCGCTTGTGGCTTTTCCCGGGGGATATGGCACCATGGATGAGGTCTTTGAAACTCTTACGCTGGTGCAGACCCGCAAGATCGCGCCTTTGCCGATTATTTTGGTTGGGCGCGAGTTCTGGTCGCGGGCCGTCGACATTCCGTATCTCGTTGAAGAAGGGGTCATCGATCCCGAGGACGAAGACCTGTTTTGTTTCGCTGAAACTTCTGACGATATTCTGAAGATCATTTCTGACTGGTACACCAAAGCTGGCGAGCCATTCCTTGAGATATCAACAAACCAATAATTGAAAGCCAGGACCTCACAAACCAGATTGGAGCCAAACTTATGAAACTTTCATTCCATGGTGCCGCCAAGAATGTAACTGGCTCTTGCCATCTGCTTGAAGCAGGGGGATTGCGGATTCTGATCGATTGCGGAATGTTTCAAGGCGCGAGACACGCGGATGAAGAAAATGCAGGTGATTTCGGGTTCAAAGCTTCAGAGATTGACTACCTGCTCCTGACCCACGCGCACCTGGATCATTGCGGCAGGATTCCCTTGCTGGTCAAACGCGGTTTTACTGGAGAGATTATCACCACTGCTGCCACCCGTGACTTGGCCAAACTTATCATGATGGATTCAGCACATATCCAGGAAGAGGACGCCGCGCGGGCCTCCCGACGTAGGCGGCGCGGTGGGCATGGAGATATCCAGTCGCTCTACAATCAGATTAATGTGCTGGCGGCTCTGGATTACTTCGGCCGAAATGCCCGCTATGACGAAGATATTGCTCTAAATGACGCCGTGACTGTTCGTTTTATAAACGCCGGGCATATTTTAGGCTCCGCCTCTGTCGTTGTTGAAGCGGTCGAAAAGGGAACCACACGTCGGATTGTCTTTTCAGGTGACCTTGGCAGCCCGGGTCACGCGATTCTGTCAAATGCAACGCCACCGCCAGAGTGCGACTACCTCGTGATGGAGACAACCTACGGTGACAGGATGCACAAGGATCTTGATGCTTCAGTTATCGAGTTTGTGGAGGCGATCAGCAAGACCATTTCCAGAGGCGGAAATGTGGTGATCCCCACCTTCGCCATGGAGCGGACGCAAGAAATCCTGTTCCACTTGAACAAAGCGATAGAAAGCAGCGAACTGTCCAGATCGCTTGCTATCTTTTTGGACAGTCCCATGGCGGTGTCCGCGACAGAGATATTCCGTCGGCATGCTGACGGGTTCAGTGACGAAGTTCGGGATGAAATGCTTGCCGGGAAAGCGCCATTTAACCCGCAGGGTCTGCGCTTTACCCGCCAGACGGCCGATTCCATGGCGATCAATCGCATAAAGGGTGGTGCGGTGATTATGGCAGGGTCCGGAATGTGTACGGGCGGGCGGGTGCGCCACCATTTGAAACACAATATCTGGCGCCCGGACTGCAGTGTGGTATTTGTAGGATTTGCTGCACAGGGTACACTGGCACGCAAGATCGTTGACGGGGCAAAGCATATCCGAATTTCCGGAGAGGACATTCAGGTAAAAGCAGACATCTACACCATCAATGGTTTTTCTGCGCATGCCGACCAACGGGAGCTGCTCTATTGGGCGTCTAAGGCAGGCAAGCCCAAGACAATTTTTCTGGTCCATGGAGACTATGATAAAGGCATGTCCTGTATGCAGAATGAGTTGGAGAAAAAAGGCCTAACAGTCCAATGCCCAACGTTGCATTCCGCAGTTGATCTCAAATAACACAACATGGGGAAAGACGGCGGTGTCCGCCGAGCAGGCCTTAGTGCTTTCAACAAATCAAAGGCTAATGCGGCCACCTTGACACGATCCTCAGCGCCTAGTTCGTCGGGGTCACCTTAACGGTTCACGGCTGCGATCCGTCATCCACAATAAGACCACGACAGCAAGAAGTGCCGCCGAAATCATCAGGATGGCGGGTATCATATCAGCGCCTGTGTATGAGATCAGCCAGGTTGTCAGCGCCGGGGTCGCGCCGCCGAGGACGCCGATGCCAAGGTTGAAGGAAACGGAGTAACCCGTCAGTCGGTCGCTGCTGGGAAACTGTTCGACAAACATCGATGGTGCAGAGCCAAGCGGTACAGCAAGAAGCCCAAATAGTATGGCCTGGCCGACGATGACGGCGATCAAACTGCCGCTCGGCGCGAACATCAATCCATAACAAGGTTTTCCTGGACGGCGTGCGTTCAACTTTGACTGGCGACCCCAGTTGGCGAGGCACTCATTTTGGCGAGCATCCGACGTGCGGCTTACGGGCCATGGGCAGGGTTCTATGCCGGTTGGGCGATGTCGCAGGCCTTCCACCGTGAGCGGCTCTACGAGGCTGTGGGGTTTTCGTCTTTGGAAGACTTCATTCTGCGGTATTGGGAGGCGAACTTCCAGCGTAGGGACGCGCATGATCTGCTTGGGTTGGGGCACGGTTTTCTGAGACAGTTCATAGCGCTATTTTTCGATCAAAGGAGAATAGATTATGGACGACAAG
>NZ_JAIMIA010000242.1 GCF_019966495.1 Tateyamaria pelophila
CCTCTGCCGGGGCACGCCTCGGCAGGGGCTCTCAGCGCAATCTCCAACTAAATTTCCAGACGTCAGGTTACAGTACCTGAACTACTGATCCGTATGCTTCTGGTCGGATATTACTTTGGTATTCGGTCTGAACGACGGCTTCTGTGAAGTGGTCTTTTTTAATCTGGCATACCACCGGTTCTATAGTCTTGATCTGAACGACAGTACGCACTCAATCCGGCAAGCTGAAACCGGATCGACAAAGACCATCCTGTACCGTGTCACAGACCAGTTTGATCTGCATCCCGAACGCTTGATCGCCGATATAGTCTACGCCTCAGGCGTGACGCTGGACTGGATGGTAAAGTTTAAGGTCGCGCCCCACATCCCCGTCATCGACAAGGCTGGACGGACAAACGGCACATGGTCCCGCGCCGACTTCGAGTAGGGTGCCGAGAACAACCAATACATCTGCCCCGAAGGAGAATGCACAAGCAGTTCCGTCAGAACTATTCCCATCCAAACCGTGGCCCGACTGGCATAGGTGTCGCCAGATATCAGGCCCTCAAACACACCTGCCAGGCATGCCCATCAAAAAACACCTGATCGAAAAGGTGCTCTGCCACTCTTTCGAGAACCACTTTCTGCACTTGCAACACACTGTTTTTCCGCAAACTCGGCTCATTGCCTACCTTCGCTGATATCTTCACAGATTTTACCGACGCCTCTTGCGAGGAGACTGACCATGTCACCGACGATCACGGCGTTCTACATCCGGCTGGGCTGCTTGATTGCAGGGCTCTTGGTCAACCTGCCCATGCGACACGCAAACTTGCTGCTCATCCTTGTTTTGCTGCCGTTCTGCACGTCGTTTTTTACGCGCCCATCCTGCTGCCGTTCATTATCCTGGCGATGTAAACGATCGTACCTACTTATGTGCAGGCGATTACGTCGCACATCGTTGACGGCACAACAAAGAGCGCTCTCATCGCCCACCGTGTCGCCTGACACATCTCGTCACTTCTCTTGGCCAAAATTATCCCCTGGGAGGTGCTGCGCGCCGAGGGTGGAGCCCCCTGAATATCGTATCGCGCGCCAGCGCCTCCGTTGTTTCAACGCAACCGTTTCAACAGGTTCAACGACGCGTAGCCGTCCGGCGTCAGTCCCTCGGCCAACTGGTAAGACCGGACCGCCTGAATAGTTTTCGGGCCAACCTTGCCATCGACGCCGTAGGTGCTGAAGCCCTTTGCCGTCAGACGACGCTGCATTTCCTCGCGCTCTGCACGGGTCAGCGCCCGATCATCGCGCGGCCAGGCGGCCTTGAACCCGGCTCCACCCGCGATCCTGTCACTCAGATGCCCAACGCCGATGACGTAGGCATCTGCAGCGTTATACCGTTCGATCACCGAAAAATTCTTGAAGATCATGAAGGCAACGCCTTCGCTCCCCGCTGGCAACAAGACGGAAGCCGCGCCAAAGTTCGGTACTGCCGCACCATTTACGCCAACCACACCCAATCGCGCCCATTCGGCCGGGCTTTTCGTGACCTTGCGGTCCGCAAGGGCATAGTTGAACTCGCGCGGTAACGTGACTTCAACACCCCAGGGTTGACCTTTAACCCAGCCAAACTGTGCAAGATACGCCGCAGTAGAGGCCAGCGCATCCGTCGGATCCTCCGACCAGATATTGCGCTTTCCATCACCGGTGAAATCAACGGCATATTCAAGATAGGATGTCGGAATAAACTGCGTGTGCCCCATCGCTCCCGCCCAGGATCCGGTCATGTCGCGCGGCGCGGTATCACCGTTCTGCAAGATCTTCAGCGCCGCGACCAGTTGGCTTTCGAAAAACGGCCCGCGCCGTCCGTCATAGGACAAGGTGGCCAGGCTTCGGACCACATCGTTGCTGCCCTTATACGAGCCATAGGCGCTTTCCAGGCCCCATATGGCCACCACAACCTCTTTCTCGACGCCGTACCGCGACTCGATCGCCTCCAGGACAGCGGCATTGCCGCGCAAAGCTGCCCGGCCATTGGACACCCGCGTGTCAGAGGCGGCACTGTCCAGATACTGCCATATTGGCTTGGAGAACTCCGATTGGTTACTGTCGCGCTTGATAACGTCCGCATCATAGCGCACCCCCTGAAAGGCGCGATCGAAGGTGTCGGGACTGATCCCCTGCGCCAAGGCGCGTGACCTGAAATTCCTGATCCAGCGTTGGAACCCGACGTCTCCGGCAGTCTGCTCCGTTGTCGGTGAGGTCGATACGTTCATGGGGCGCATTTGCGGACGCAGCTTCGCGCCCGCGACAAAGCCTGCCAACTGCACGGGTTGCACCACGGCGGTTACATCACGATCCGGTCGCAGAATCGGGCGCGAGTTCTGCGCAAACGCCGTTGCATCCCAAAATTGTACACAAAGAACCGCGGCACTCGCAGCCGCTAACCTGAAATCACACCACATTTTTTGCCTCATCGTTGCGTTTTTTTGCCGCATTTCGATCAGACTAGCGCCATTTCGCGAACCAATAAAGCTTTCAATCCGGCAAAGAGCGATCCTTCGCCGCCTCTACTTCGCAGCGAATGCGATCAAGGTGATCGCGCAACAGCGATACACGATGCGGCCGAAAGCTGTCTGCGGTAACAATCAGATCATCCATCCGGTCCAATCGGAACACGCGAAAATCCTGTCGCAAATGGCACCAGGCCAACAAAACATTGGTGTTTTCCATATAAACGATGCCCAACGGTTTCACCGCGCGCTCCGTCTGATCCCCTTTGGCATCCTGATAGGCGAACCGCACGCTGACCTCGTCCCAGGCGGCCTGACGCATGCGTGCGACATCAATGCGTGGCGGGTCCGGACGCCAGTAGCGGCGCGCGTCCAGCACGGCGTGTTTCAACCGATGCGCCTGCGCAGGAGGGACGCGGGCCTGAATTTTAGCCAAAGCAGATTTGGCGGCCTTGGCCAATGCCGGATCCGCGATCACCGCCACATCCCGCAAGCCGAGGACCAAAGCCTCCAACTCATCATTCTCGAAACCCAGGGGTGGCAAGGACGCGTCTTCGATCAGGGTAAATCCAAACCCCGCCTCGCCATCGATGACCGCGCCCAAACCGCGCAATTCATCAATATCGCGATAAAGGCTTATCCCGTTTGATCCGGGAGCACATGATGTTGTCCTTCAAGGCTTGATAATCGGCCATGTTCATGTATTGT
>NZ_JAIMIA010000243.1 GCF_019966495.1 Tateyamaria pelophila
ACAATACATGAACATGGCCGATTATCAAGCCTTGAAGGACAACATCATGTGCTCCCGGATCAAACGGGATAAGCCTTTCTTCTTTGACTGGCTTAGGTTTGGTCAACCATTTTGCATTTGCAGTGTCTATTCCGAAAGAAATCCGAATCCGGATGTCATTTTCCCTCTCGGGATTCTTAAGTTCGGGCAGCTCTTTCATTAAGATGGAAAGGGAGGAAAGAAAGTCCTGATACCCCGTTACAATCAAGCATTCCCCTGAGACAATGTGGGGGCGGTACAGGTTGATGACGGGGCGGTCGATGTTGGTTCCGACTTTCGCAACTAAGCTGCTATCCGTTTGGATCTCCGATTCTCGATCCGCACTGTCTATCTGTCTTGGTTTGGAGCGAAGCCAATCAGGGAGTGAAAACAATGAGCGAGACCAGTTTTACGGCGGTTTGGTTTGTAAGTGATACTTAAGGTCGACACCTTCAAGCCACATGCAGAAAATCGACACCATCTATTGAAGTGTTGACAAATCGCACAGGAGACGAGGTTCAGGGGTGCGAGCACCACCGAAGACTGAGTGAATGGAGTGTTGGTGCCCGTGAGTTTTGATGATCACCTTGCGTCTCCCAATGCCAGCAGCAACAGGACTGCCAGAAAGGGTGACCCGACCAAGCTGATAAGCACCCAAATCACTTGGCTGCGGTTTCTCCGCTCTGCCATGCCCGCAGGCAGGAGAATGTAAAGCCACAACACTACGAACAGGGCTAAAAGACCGAATACTATGAAGAATAGATTCTCCATCACCGATCAATCAATGTCTATGTAAACTAGGTCAGGCCTTTGAGACTGCCCGGCTATCACTATGCTATCATTGGTTTTTGTTTGTTCACATGCAAAGAGATGTCGTGTTTTTGCCACGGCGATTATCGCACAGGGCAGCAGACGCCAGATTGGACAGACCGAGCGCGTCATCAAGCTCGCGCATCACCAGAAGGCCGCCATCCGAACTGAGCTGAGCGCCCCGGAATTCCAGCCGCACGCGAGGGTCAAAATCCACACGATCTGCCCGCTGCAAGCCCGCACCCTCTGGGTGATCCATGAAACACATCCTCCGCAGCAACCAACGCCATGATATATATAGAAAATATCACGTTCAAGACAGCGAAATCAGAGATCCACTTGGGGAATGCGGGGATGTATTTCTTCAGAGCTCAAAGGGCTAACTGCGTTTCCACCTTTGTAGTTGGCCTCTTTCCCATACTTCGAGCAGTGTTGAATTGCGGCTTCGCGCGCCTCGGCCGTTAAAGTTGGAACACTATCCCACGCGGTATATTGTAGAGAAATTGAATTTTCCGACGCAAACTTTTGAACTGGCGCGGATGCGGTGCATGCTGGTAACGCCAGAACAAACATGAATGGCAAAACATTTTTCATAGTAATCTTTCAATTATATTCCGCACCTCTGAGGTGCTTTTCGGTCATGTAAGTAAAAACGAAACGGGCTTTTGGCTTTCGAATGTTCGTCAATTTTTTGTGAAATCATGCCAAATTCCACTTCAGTGGCATATGTGCCCAACGATACCGGGTCAGTTCTCGGTGACGTTCAACAAGATTAACTCATTGACGAAGTGTCAGCCCTTCAACCATTTATCTGGAATGGTGGGATAGGGCCTCTGAGACACTTCACAGACTGTCCTCGAACTTTTATGCTCTCCTTTTTTGACCAATTGGGAATCGGAAAATGGGCATAAACGCAATTGCAGGCGGCAACACCGCGGTCGTTACCGGTGGAGCAGCTGGCATCGGCCTCGCTTCGGCGCTGCGTTTCGCGAAGGCCGGTATGAATGTTGTTCTTGTTGATTTACGCGAAGAGCTCTTTCAATCCGCTGAAGCTTCGCTTCGCGCCAGTGGAGCAGCAACGGTCGTCACACGGCGAGTTGATGTCTCAGATCTGGTGGAAGTCCAAGCGCTTGAAACCGAAATCGTTGCACGTTTTGGCGGAGTTGACGTGTTGATGTGCAATGCTGGAACTCAACCCGGCAGTGACATTTTCGACAGTACAGGCACTTGGGATCAAGTGCTGTCAGTCAATCTTGGCGGTGTCCTGAACTTTTGCCAAACCTTTGTTCAAGGGATGATGTCACACGGGCGACCGGGCCTTGTGATTAACACAGGCTCCAAACAAGGCATAACAACACCGCCCGGCGACCCGGCCTACAATGTGTCAAAGGCAGGCGTGAAGGTCTTTACCGAAGCCTTGCAGCACCATTTGAGAGAGAGCCAATCTGAGGTGACGGCACATCTCCTTGTACCCGGCTTCGTCTTCACTGATTTGACGCGCCATGGCAGGACCGAGAAGCCAGCAAGCGCCTGGACGTCTGAGCAAACCGCTGATTTTATGATCGAAAGCCTCAAGAAGGGGGACTTCTATATCATCTGTCCGGACAATGACGTCAGTCGGGACATTGACGAAAAACGCATGGCCTGGGCAATGGGCGACATCATCGAGAACCGGCCACCGCTCTCTCGCTGGCACAAGGATTGGGCCAGTTCTTTTGAAAAGTTCTCCAAGAGAAAAGAGGACCGCTAATCCGCTGATTTTGCTTCTGCCCAGGCGGGCGCAATCTTCGCATACATTTCAGGGTAGATGTTTTTCACCTGCGGTAAAGGAAGCGCTGTCTTGATGGTGCGAATGCCTAGATAAACGCTTCTGACCCAACGGCCCATCCTAGAGTAAGCTGCATACCTGATGGCAATTCATAATGCAGAGCGCGACCACGTTCAGCTTGAAGACCGAACAGATTGGCATAGGCTTGGAAGTCGTCAAACCAGCGGTGATTTTGCGAGAACGACTGGACAATCATTGCAGCTCTGTCCGCCTTAAAACGCTGAGCCTCCAAAATCGCAGCAGCAGTTCTATGAAAAAGCTGGTAACGTAGTTTGTCGGGTGGCGGTGCACTCACTCCAAGAAGATCACAGATGAAGTTCATCCGCTCAACTTTGCCCGCGCTCGCATCCAGCATCCACTCTCCGACAGTGGGTCCAAACGGTTCATTGACCTTTGCTTCCACTGCTATCGCCGTCAACTCGTTGAGTTTTCTTACTAGGCAGCGGACTCATAAAACTCGATCCACAGCCTGACGGATGCCAGTTTGATCATCGACAGGAAATTGCGTGATGT
>NZ_JAIMIA010000244.1 GCF_019966495.1 Tateyamaria pelophila
GGGCAATGTGTTCACATGGGTCAGTTCTCAGTGAAAATCTGGGGGGCTACCGGGTCACTTCTCAGCGAAAATCAACACACCAGTGCCAGAATGCTCCGTTTTCTAAGGCGTTTCTTGGAAAGGATGGTTACCTTGATGCATTGATTCACCAGATGAAGGGGATCATTTCACAATCCAATGCGAAAAGCGTTGGGGTGATAACATACATGAATCTTGGGAACATCAAAAATTTCGACGAACTTCTTTCGAAGAAACTGAATCTCCCAAAGGTACAGTTCAAACACTTTGGAGGAATAAGGGGAACAAACGAATTTTCCGATCTGGACCTAATTTTTGTTGTGGGTCGCCATCAAATAAGCCGACAGGATACAGTTGCCGTTGCAGAAACGATTTTTCAGACCCGCTTAGATGATGATATCGAGAATATGCCATCACCGGTTAGAATGTCTGATGGTTCTTCCAAGGTATTAAGCAATCATGTTTTTACTGATAGAAAGGTCAAGGCAACCTATGATCAACAATGTAGGTCTGAGACCATACAAGCGATAATGCGATCACGACCTTTCTATGGTAAGGGAAAAGATGTTTTCTTCTTTTCGAATGAAGCATTGGGTGAAGATGTGGAAGTTCATTCGTTTTTCGATTTCACCTATCCGGACATGCCTCAATATTGGGAAAAGATGAAAGAAATTGGCTTTGTCAGAACGGAGCGGCGATTCCTAAAAGAACTTGGTTATACAGAAAAGATGCTTGTACCTAAAGGACGGCAAGGGATCATTGACAACTTTATTGAGCGAGGGTGCCGTTTGGTTAAGGTTGAAGGTGTAACCGATCAGTACAAGACGGTAACTTATGAATATCTTGTATATGATGAAGGCAGTTTTAGGGAATACCTTAAGGAAAAGGAACTTGAGGAAGTACCTTCTGTTGGTTTCATTGCTGATCTAAACGTTGCAAACAGTACGATTCAAACGGTGCCCTTCTGATCTTCTGTAGGCGTAGCTAAGTTTGATCTTGATGCGCCTACTTCATCCACCTGTTTTCATCTGACTCGTCACCTCTGAGCATGATCGGTTCCCAAGTATCAGTTTCAATCTTTTCACTCTTGGTGACATAGTCATGGATGAACTCATTTAAGACAGAGGTCATTGCTGTGTTACGGTTTTGACAAGTTTGCTGAAATCTCTGCTTGAGATTGGATGGCATCCTAAAGTTGAATAAATCTGTCTGTTCCATCACGGTCCTCCTGCCTGATACTGCCTCACTAAATATGACGTATTTACAGTTATTTATAATGTAGCTGATCTTGTTTAGGATGGCCGTTAAAAGGGGGCCACGGGTCAATCCCAAACGCTCCTTGCCCATATAAATCCGCTATGGACATGGTCTAAATCTACGAGAGTTGTACGCTTCCTCCTAGCTTCCCATTCAACCTTTTGCAGTTTGAGAAAAGCCTTAAGTAGCCTTTGATCCGAGGGCAGACCATTGTCATCATACTGAAATGGCTCACTTGCAGCATTCAACAATCCGAACACATGATCATACGGTAAAGCCGCAGAGGAAGAAATCTTTACTCGTACCAAACCGTGCAGAAATCCTTCAGGCACTTTACCGTTGTCCATCACAGGCTGAAAGCAAAGCCCGCCAAGTTTTTCCGAATGGTAATACACATCAAAGTTGACGCCAGTTACCGGTCCATGCTCATAGTCGTATCTGCTGAATGGCTCCCCATGCCTTTCAAGTATCCAAGGACCGATGAATAATTCACTTCCGTCTTCAGTGAATTTCTCCAAATGTTCATGGAACCTTGAAAATTTGTCAAATACCCATTTGCCTTCTGAGAAACGTGCGGCAACTGCAAGATCGCTGTCTTCTTCGGGCATCGCGATGTCGGCATGAAAGGGAATAAAGCGGGTGCCTCTCAACCAAGTATCGACAACCTGAATTGCTTCTGGCTCCATATCTTTAGGGTCATTTTCTGGAAGTTGTGCGGTTCTACGTTTGCCGAAGAGCATATTTCCAAGCTCCACTCTGATTGCAGCAAGGAGACTAAACTGCGCTTTTAGGGTATCTGCTCTTTAGCGTAGTGGCCAAGGTTTCAAGGCACAATAATAATATTTTTCCAGCTACATTTGGATGCTGCTTCTCTTCTGGCTTGGAGGCTTTTTGTGTCCACAATCCAAAGACACTTTTGTCCGAGTGCAATGTGCTCCTAAATTTGCGCGAACCGTTGTCCGTCGGATTTTGTTGCCGATCACTTTCCGCAATCAGTTTGTATCATGATGATCCAATCATACTCAAATGTCCTACAATGGCCCTATTCAGCGCCAAATTCAGACTTGGTCTTGGGTCAAACGGTGCGGACGGTTGCTCGAACTTGACCTCGGCGCTGTGCCATCAATAGCCCCCATCATGTGCGCAAGGCCGAGGTTTCTTTTTCTACATTTGCCACATGCCACAAGCACTTAGAACGATCACTCCAGCCTTCTTGGCTTTAAGGGTCGCGGCTGATCCGGCATATTTTTTATTGGTGAGGCGTCCTAACAACTTCAAATTGGCAGTAAAATTTAGCCACTCGCGAATACGGTTCCTGCCGCAGCACCGTCCATCGCCATGGGAAGTTCTGTTGCTGCTTTCGCGCGTATATCCGCAATCTTGGCCTGCGCAGCGTTTGCAGTGGTCTCATCGGAATATTCGGTGACCACAGTGAACGTGAGGTCGCTTGTCCGGATCATCTGAACCCTTGAAGCACCGACAGACATAATCAGCGGCACAAAGGTGTCCCGCGCAATCGCTTCAAGATCAGCGTTCCATTCAGTGGCAGTCCAAGTTGAAATCGTTGAGTATGCCATTTTTCGCTCCATCTTAAATTTCAATCCAGAGAGGCTCGCACACCTTATGATTTTGACAAAGGAAATTCCGATTTTTGATTCCCAGCTTAGTATCCAGCTTCGCAGCCACTGATTGAACACCTCAGCCGGTCACAACAGCCTCTACCGTGGTGGTGCTGGTTTTTTGTTACTGCATTGACGGTAACATATGAGTATATTTACTTCCATTTGTTACCGGAATCAGCGTAAATTAGAGACAGATGTTACTAAAGAGGGCGTTTAGCATGTCAGTCATCGGATACAGGCGAGTCAGCACAGTTGATCAAAG
>NZ_JAIMIA010000245.1 GCF_019966495.1 Tateyamaria pelophila
CCGGAACCACCCACAAACACAATCTGATAGCTGATCTGACCCTTGGCCTTACAGTGACTACATCTCAGCTTTGGGACATCCACAAGGTATCGCTGAGGAATTGCCGCTCTACGGGTCTTCTTTGCAACATTGGCACGAATTCGCAAAGATTTGGCACGTACTCGCAAAACACAGCCATTCATTCGGTTCATAAGGTTATTCAACGGCTCTAAAGAAGTCGGGAAGACGGAATGAAGTTTATATTGAACTCATGACCCCTCATCTAAACACTCACGGACGTTAAACCTGATGAAACCTCGACTAGTGGCACCGAGCATCAAGTTCCGGTGCCACTTTTTCCTGTTCGAGGTCAGCAACCCAAAAACCGTTTTGAACCGGGGGACAGACCATGGCCACTGCAATACTAGCTCTAGCCGCGAAATCCGGTGTCGAGCACAACCGGCACCACGAGTTCCCCTTCACAGCTAACACAACTAATGGCGTCCACGATATTGTTGTGGTCACATCGACTATTGAACGGAAATCACCATGCACCGACGCGCATTTCAAATCACACTGCTTCCAATGCTTCTGCTTTCGTTCTTGGAGCCAACTGCTGCGCATTCACAAACGGCATCCGTTTGCGACACCGCCTTTGTGAGACCTGCTTATCCCACGCGGCAAGCGTTCTGCAGTATTGGAGAAATGGTCGAGGATGCATACAATCCCGGCGTCAGCTATCCGTGTCAGGAGATTGAAGTCGATCACTTCATCTCTCTTAGTTACGCACACAAAAACGGGGTTTGTGATCCTGACAAACTCAGAAGACTTGCCAACGATCCCGACAACCTTCGACTGACGCATTGGCAAACGAACAGAGCCAAAGCTGCACTGTCCCCAGAAGAGTTTGCGACAAGGCGACTTTCTGCAGATCAGGCAGACCGTGTGACCGCCGATGCAGCCAAGATAAGGCAGCGTTACGGACTTCCTAAGCTGCATGTGTCCTCTGACCTAAAGACAACATGGCTCATTTCCGAGAGAGACAGGCTAGAGCATAAGAATGCTCAACTCCTGAAAAACGCGGCTGAACTCCGGAACACTCCAGTCACGTATCGCGGAAAGAAAATGGAAGCCGCAAAGGCCGTTTCCTACCACACGTCAAGGGTTAGCAGAATAGTTACACGGTCGGCGCTTAGGAATGTCGGCTCTATGGCTGGTGAGGCTTTGCCGTTTATCGGAATTGGGGTGATTGTAGGTGTTACGGGTTGGGAAATCAGCGATGCGTGTGCAAGCCTTAAAGAAAACTACGAGTTGAACATTGCTTTCAACCCTGAAGAAGCTATCGCAGAAGGTGTTCAGTCAGTCTGTACCATAAAAGTGCCTTCAAGTGACGAAATCATAGAAGAAATCAAGAATTCTCCCGCAGAGGCATGGGCAAGCGCCAAGGGTTATGTACCATCTCTACCAGAGATATCCGACGTCAAGATTGACTGGAATTCCTACATGGAAACGGCAAAATCAAGCGCAATCTGGCTGATGGAAAAAACGGGTGCTTCAATGCAAGACTTTGCGGTAGCGATATATGAGAGTTGGGGGTCGTACGGTTTGGAAAATGTTTCTATCGACACATTTTGGCCCTGGAGTGAATGAAACCACCCGCCTGTTTCGGCTCACAGCCTGTCCATTTTGCCTTCGTGGTTTTTGTCTGGCCAAGACGCTGTTCGTTGCTGGTGTGGAGTGCTCTGCGCAGGCTTGCTCGGACTGCTCAGGCCACGTTTGTCTGCCACACAGGGCTAGTGTTCATCACCTGACAAAAGGTTCCCAGTCTGCCCTCCATCGCTCGGACGATGGATCAAGGGAATAGGTTTAGCCTCGGCTGCCATGAGCGGCGGCTATGCGCAGATTGTGACCTTTGCAAAGTCGCAATGGACATGCACCGCTGAGCGACGTGATCGGCCCACAGCCGACCTCCAAGACCTACTCAAGATGCTGCGGTGCAGCCCGTCATTGCTGCCATTCGTGCAGAGCGCAGCATTTTGACGGCTTTATCGTCGGTGTGCGGACAGAATTGCCGTTCTTTGGTCGTGGTGATGCCAACCACATCAGCGTGTGGTAGCTATCAGAAATGGATACACAAGCCTCAGCCACGCGAGAATCTAGACCCTATGCCCTTGCGGTCGCAGGTGTTCTATTTGCATCCATCTGTTTTGGCTTTGTACCGTACTTTAGCCGTGGGCTGACCGATCAAGGTCTCGCTCCCTATGCGGTCGCTTTTTATCGCTACATATTGGCAGCGATTATCCTTTTACCAGCAATCCTGAAGTATCGTTCAAATTGGCAGGAAATCGTCTGGGGGATGGTTGCAGGAGCCGTGATGGGGGGTGGGTGGGTCGGCTATGTCACTGCTCTTGAAACAGTTCCTGCATCGACGGTCGGCGTCCTCTATATGACTTATCCGGTGTTCACGATTGTTATCGCATGGACGCTTTTTGGCGACCGACCGACGCGGCGCAGTCTTGTTGCAGCAGGATTGATTGTTGTTGCGGCGATAATTGCAGGATCTCCGGCATCTGTACCTCCAAACCAAATTCCAACGCTGCTCGTCTCGTTGGCGGCACCTTTTGGATTTGGTTTTGGCATATGTGTTCTCGTACACCGCTTGTCGCGCATTGCCCCTTTGGCCAGAATAGCATCGGTCTCACTAGGGTCGGTCATTGGCCTTGCCCCTCTCATTCTCACGTCTGAGGTTGGCGAAATCCTACCAAAAGGCGGGAGTGACTGGTTTCTAATTGTTGGGATCGGCCTTGTGACCGCGCTTATTCCGCAACTGATTTACACGGTCTGTTCACCTGTCATCGGGGCGACGCGCACGGCTGTCATCGGCAGCATTGAATTGCCCACGATGTTTGCCGTTGGCGTTCTTGCGTTTGGCGAAGTGATCACGGGTGCACAGGCAGTTGCCTGTGCCTTGGTTTTGGGGGCGATTGCCATGACTCAAAGTAGCTCAACCCGAACAGTTTCGACCGTGATCAGCAAAGAGCCAGAAAGGTAACTTCGGGCTCACTGCCGACCTCGGATTCAGCGCAGCATCTTATGATATGATGCCTTGTCAACGTCGGGTTGTCGATGTGGG
>NZ_JAIMIA010000246.1 GCF_019966495.1 Tateyamaria pelophila
AAGGCCTATATCAAATGGGAATGCCAGGATGCGTGATCATGCCAAATCCGAATTTCCAGACGTGGGGTTGCTCAATCCAGCACTTTGGCACATTGCGATGCCGGTGGGTGGAACCGTCCACCCCATCAAGTTGTTTGATCCTTGTGACTTGGCGTCGGGGTGATGCATGAAAACACCGACGTCGATGCCGCACCTGAAGGGCTTTCGCCACCCTCGTGAAGTCATTGCTTACGCGGTCTGGGCATACCATCGGTTTGCGCCGAGTACGGCGGATGTTGAGGATCTGCTTGCGGAACGTGGCGTGATGGTCAGCCGAGGCACAATCCGCGACTGGGTCAGCCGATTTGGTCCGCACTTTGCTGCGTGCGTCCGCCGTGACCGGCCAGGGCCGAACGGCAAGTGCCACCTCGATGAGCTTGTGATCCCGATCAATGGCGTGAAGCATTGGCTCTGACGCGCAGTACCTGAAACACGTGATCCTGGACGCCGTGTATTTCTAGGTTCGCTTTCCCGTTTCGTATCGCGATCTCGAAGAGATCATGGCCGAGCGTGGCGATCTGGATCATGCAACGCTCAACCGATGGGTCGAGAAATATGGGGGGCGCGATTGCCTAAGCAGTGCATCGCTGGAAGGCCCCAACGGGTTGTTCTTGGCAGATGGGCGAAACTTATGTGAAGGTCAAAGGCCAATTGACCTATCTGTACCAAGAAATCGAAAGGGACGGAAAATCCCCTGGTTTCATGCTGTCGGAACGCCGCGACGAGGCGGCAACGACTGCCTTTTTTTTGTGAAAGCCATCGGCAAAAACGGCTCGCCAGACAAGGTTGTCATCGACAAAAGTGGATGGAACGGTGGATCTGTTCAATGTGAACTGTCTGCTGGTGATGTGCTGGTTGATTGATGTCCTGCAGATGAAATATCTCAATAATAGTATCGAACAGCCTTCTCGTGGTTTGCAGAAAAACCCCTGCCAGGTAAGAGATCACCGTTTCATCAAGAAGATCACCCGCCCATTGAGACCGTCAAATCGTTCAATTCAGCTTCGGCTAATCTGACCGGGATTGAAGTCGCGCGTATGATCCGGAAAGGTCCAAACGCTTTTTGGCACCGTCTCATTGCGGGTCCCGCGCTGGTCAATCAGGGCCGGATTGAGGATGTTTTGCCAACAAGCTGTGGGGCTCGATCAACCCGCGAGTTTGATGATTTGCGAGACAAGTTGTCAGCTTGGATGAGCTTTCGCTCGGCCATGGCGCTTCAGCAAAATGTATCCGTTCGAGGATGGGAGATCCGCACAATTGGCCATGCGACAGATCGCGATTGCAGCTGGGCATCAGGACAATGCGCCACTCTGTGACGTGTTGTTAGATGATGCTCGAATGGCGCTGCCTTTGGATACGACCTTTGTTCGCGCGCGATCCGGCCGCACTTGAAAAAGCACTCTGATGAGCCGCATTCATCCCCACGCTTGCAGCGCATCAAAAACCTTCGGACAGCAATGAAGAAACCGGGCACTGACGTGAGAAATGCAGACGCACGGATCGTCGGTTATTGCACCTGAAAGATCGAAGGGAAACGACTGGGTACGTCTCTGGTCAAGGGCGCTGCGGAGTTCACCGTCGGCGCGAGGATGGCGAAATGGCAGCACATGCGCTGGACGTCAAAGGGCGCCTAAGACCTGCTTCAGGTCCGAACCGCCAATATCAATGATAGGTTGGTTGGGGCTAAACATGCGACTTAACCCCCACTTCTGGAACAGTCCTGTCAGAGGTGCTCCGACGGCTTTTAACTCGTCGGCGGCACTTGGCCCAATTACTGACCTGCGGGTGCCGGGCTTGTCGAGGTCGTCGACGATCCACCACCGCCAGTGATAACGCTAAGAACTCCCGCGATACCAAGAGCAACCAGGGGTGGCGCAAGTGTGAATGGCTCACCATTGTTCAACAAAGAATCTTCCTGACTTGGGGTTTCTTCGGAAACATCAGCACAGGTCACGCGCAGAAGATTTCCCGGAAGGTAAACAGCATCGACGATTTTATCTTTGCCGCATGCCAACCGCGCGCGCGCCTCGACGAGAGCCTGCGCATATGCCTCTGTAGCAGCGGTCAGTCCAATCGCACTGACAGCGATGATCGACAAAAACTTCGTCATTTTTCAATTCCTCACCCAGCGTTAAAAAATATATTGCAATGTTGATCGCCCATTTCAGCGTGTGGAAATGGATGAATGGAAGATCGACCTGATTACTATGATGTCAGATGCAGGCCTTCTTTCATTGGTCACAAAGGAAGAGCTGGCTTATCTGGGGTTGGATAATAAAAAAGCACGTTGGTGGGTCGCAGTTGCAATTGATTGCCGGACACGATGCATCGTCGGCATGAAGTTGACGCGAAACCCAAAAACCTGTGCTGCCCTCGAATGTCTAAGAATGACAACAACCGACAAAGGAGTGTGGTCAGATGCCGTTGGCGCGGTGTCTGGGTGGGGCATGGCTGCGACACCAGAAATGGTGGTGGTCGACAATGGAAAGGCGTTTCAGGCATTCGATTTCTCAAATGCATGCGCCGATCTCTGGACGGTCCTAGAATACTCAATCGCAGGGATTCCTGGGATGCGGGGAACTGTTGAATCCTTTTTTCGGACTGCATTGCTAAGCCTACTTCACCGTTTGAATGGCCGAACCTTTTCTTCGGCACTTGAGCGTGGAGATCATGCATCCGAGGACAGAGCTACGTTAACAGCTGAGGATTTGTGCTTCGCCTTGGTGCGGTGGGTTGTGGATATCTATCATAACACTCCCCACTCGGGATTGGGTGGAAGAACGCCTCTCGAGCAATGGGATGCCGATCACGAAGAAGGAAATTACCCTATGCGGGCCTGCCCATCTGAACGTGAAGACAGGCTTGCGTTTGGGGCTCACCTGAAACGACGCGTGGATAAATATGGTATCGAGGTTCTTGGAGTCCGATATCATTCTCAAGCCGACATTCCCCAAGTGGCCTGCCATCTGACGCGAAGATCGCCTGATCAGGCCTGCGGATCAAGTATCTTTTACCTC
>NZ_JAIMIA010000247.1 GCF_019966495.1 Tateyamaria pelophila
AGACGATGTCATCAAGCAGTACCTGGAATTACATTCCGACAAATGATGCCTCCGGCGTCAGCCGGTGGTCCTTCACTGCTCGCTGGTTGTATCCGCGCAAGGCGCTCGGGAAGGTATCAGCCGAATATCACCATGGGTTCGCGACCGGTTCACGTGCGTTGGCCGATTGCATTTCCTGGTTGTCACTGCGCTGTTGGACACGGTTCGCTGCCAGACGTTCGCGCAGGGGGGGGCAATTCGGCCTGAGTAAGGCCCGTGGCCTTGCGCGCGCGCAGTTCCTGGCAGAGGTCTTTGGTAGTGTGGGCAATCTGGTCCATCGGTGTGATCCTTGCCAGATGAAAATGATCGCAGGATCATATGGAGCCAATATGCTCTGCGGATCATAGTCACGGTTTGTCATTTAGACGACATAAGTCCGCAGTGCTGCGCTTACCGGTGCTGTGCGCTCAGGCCAATGATGCGTGCCCTTGCACCGTCGAAACACGCCTTCAGCGCCTCATGCCGCCCAAGACCTTGCGCGCAATAGGGGTTCAAAAACTGCCGCCCGGCAAAGAGCTTGGCATCCACGGGGCTCAGCGCCGACTCTACGCACAAGGCTGCCCAGTTGTCCGAAATGGTCTCGATCTGTCCTGCGATGATCGCGGCAGCATCGTCTTGGCTCAGGTGGAAATCGGTCGCCGCCGACAGGCAGGCGGCGAGTGTGCTCATCCGCGCCTCGCCCTTGATCAGCATCGCCTGGGTCGCCTCGTTGCCTGCGCGGCCCTGTGGACAGATGTCATAGGCTGGCGTCAGTGTCAGCATCCTGCCGTCCCAGAAGGCGGCATGGTTGCGCGCGTGATCGTCGGTGTTCCCGCAGAGCACGCTGAAGCAGATCCGCCCGTAAAGCTCGCGCAGCGTTTCCTTCGGATTGCTGAAGCGGTGGCGGATCAGTTCGGCCAGGTCCTCGTAAGACGCATAGCGCGCTTCCATCTCGCCCAGGCCCAGAATGGTCAGCGCCGAGACCATGGCGCGGCGGTGCCATCCGGCTCCCGCTTTGACCCGGTCGAAGCGCTCGATCAGCAGCATGTCCTTGCCCGCCGTCTCGAAGATCGCGACAGGGGCCACTTCGAGGCCGGACAGTGCAGCCAGACGCATGGCAATGAACTCCGCCTTCACGACGCTGTAGACGTCCTTGCTGGAAGAGAATTTGGCGATGAGCTTGCGGTCGTCATAGTCGATCAGGGCCTTGGGTCGCGCGCCGCCGATCGAGGTGCCATGATGGATCGCCTGGTCCAGCGTCGGCGTCAGGGGCAGGCCCTTTTCGACGCGGTCCGCAGCCTCAATCAGCTCCTGATAGCTCGCCTGCGTCGACAGACGTGGGACGTATTCGCTGGCCGAGTGCTGGAAATCCAGCGCGCCGATCCTGTCCGAGCCGGACTCGAGCAGATAGGTCAGTTCGTTCAACTCGCCCGCGCCTTGATCAGCGGCTTTAGGGCCGACGAGCCGGTTGATGATCACACGGCGGCCCCAGGCATCTGGCGATCCGTCGCGCAGGCAACTGGCCATTTCCATGTTCGGCGGTGGATCGATCCGGCCGCGCTGGAGGGGTAGCTCGGGCGTGTAAAGAGGGATTGCGTTTGCCCGGTCCAGATAGCTGGCACCATAGTTGAAGGCGTAGCGGTCGCCCTCCGACGTGATGCGACCGGCCACGACCGGCTCGGTCTCGCCCGGCAACCAGACCCAGACGAAGGCGCTGTCGGGTGTCCTGCGGTCAGAAGTCATCATCGACCTCCGTACGGGAAGGGCGGACGCTCTTGGGCAGAAGGGTCAACTTTTCGGCAAGCCGGGCGTTTTCCGTGCGCAGGGCCGCGTCGTCCTGGTCGAACAGGCGCACGCCTGACAATGCGGCGGCTTCGAACACGGTGCCGACCTCGGGCCCCGGCGCGCCCTTCTCGATGTTGTAAAGCGTTGTGCGGCTGATGCCGACGCGGTCGGCCAGCTCTTGTGCCGTCATCCCGCGCTCCATGCGGCCGATCCGGATCAACTTGCCGAGAACCGACAGGGCTTCACGCGTCTGGCGCGCATAGGTTCTTTTGCGCTTCATGGTGGGCTCCAGACGAGTCGTTCAGTTTGATGGACGTGAGCTTTCCTCGCATCCGCTTAATTGAACATTGTTTGCGTGACTTGATGCTATTGTCAAGGCTTTCGTTCGGTTAAGTGAACATTATGAATCTATATGTTCACTTAATTGTACATAATCAGTCCCTTTTGGTCGATTGAGAGCGTTGCGCGACTTCAAATTCCGACTTGGCCGCCCGAAGTGAGACATGTCCCTCGATGACCAAGGCCGGTCAGCATTCAGTCACCTGCCTCACCGATGCAACTGATCTCTGCTCGCGGTCTGTGGAATTTATAGCTCAAACGCTATACTTACAGGAAATAGCTCACGGACTATAGGATTCGACCGATGGACCTGTCCTTGTTTCCGATCCGAAGTCTGCGCCAGGCAGGTGTTGCGCTCCACGCCCGGCGGATCGCGCGGAAGCTTAGCCAGAAGGAGCTGGGTAAGTTGACCGGAACCGCGCAGTCCACCATCTCGGACGTCGAGAATGGCGTCGTGTCCGTGAGTCTTGATGTCTATCTGCGCCTTATCGAGGCTCTTGGTGCCGAGCTGTCAGCCAAAGACCGTCAGGTTGACGGGGCGAAGCCCTGATCGCGTAAACCGCCTTGATTTGCCGCCATAGCTCAATAACCTTGGGTCCCGACCCTGGCGATCAATGGGTCGCAGGCCCCTTCGCTTGCACCCCCTCCCGCGCCTTGTCGACCTTGCGCGCCTTCTCGGCCAGCTGTGCCTCCCACAGGATGCGGAACCCCTCGGCGAATTCGACCAGGCCCCTGGAGAAGGTGCGGATCGTGGTCATGTGCGGCGCGACAATGAGGGTGAGACTCCGCGTCAATCTGGGTGAGACGCCGCGGTGGGTGTGTGACGGAGGGAGGGC
>NZ_JAIMIA010000248.1 GCF_019966495.1 Tateyamaria pelophila
AAGGCCTATATCAAATGGGAATGCCAGGATGCGTGATCATGCCAAATCCGAATTTCCAGACGTGGGGTTGCTCAATCGTGATCAGCCAGAGTACGGTTTTGCCTTGGACAGGACCCAAGTTTCTGTAATGCAGTGATGTCAACCGAGGGGGATCAGAATGGACGCTTATCTTTCAAAGATGGCTCGGGCCGTTGAAGCGGCAACGCGGCCTTCGCATCAATCTGAGCTACTGCAGCGGTGCGGCAAGGATCTGCTCGCACGACCGCAGACATGCGCCGAGCTCATCCATGCGGCCAAAACCGGCCCGTTGTCGGACGGACAGGCGGCATTGCTGATCGCCGCGCTGGATGAGGCGCGCATGGCCGATGAGAACGGACAGCGCAAAGGACGCTGCTTCCTGGACGACATGCGCGATGTGGTGGCGTTGCTTGACACCGACCTTACACTCCAAGCTGCATTGTCCCTCTCAAGTGCCTGGACGCGTGCAGGTCTTACCCCGCCGCCATCCCTCGCCCAAGCGGTCATTCCCGAAGACCCGGATGCCTTTGTCGACACGAACGGCATTCCAGACATCCCCGATGAGATGTTCGACGGGATCTTCAAGGGCTTCAGTGATGTTGGGGAAGACTCGGTTTCGGCCATGCTGGCCATGCTGGATGAGATGCTGCCCACTTTGCCACCTAAGGCTCGTTTCGCCTTCATCCGCAAACTAGCCACGCGGACTGAGCCTCTTTGCGGTGAAGCCGCTGCGGCGTTGCTGCTTGCAACAGATACATCCGTGTCAGCAGGTGCGCTGGCGGGCCTCACGCTGCGCCAGGAGGCGGGGGACCTGTCCCAGACCTTGTTCTCGCGCATCACGTTGATCCGAAGCTGGGTTCTGGACTCCGACATCCTGCGAGGTATCGACACCATTATACGGTCCGCCCTCAAAAGCGGGACTCAGTCACCGGTTCAAAGCTCAAAACCCAAAATCCACCGCGTTGTGTCCTCGATGATCGATGGGAGCGGCGCGCAGGGCATCTCCATGGCCATTCAATCGGGCAGCCGCCGTACTTTGGCGGTGGCGCTGCTCAAGCAGGGTTTTGGCGTGAAAGACGCTTTTGTGATTCCGTGCACCAGCGCCACCGAGCAAAAACAGATGATCTCGCAGATCGCGGATGAAGCGAGCGCTCTGGAGGCAACGGCGGACTACGCGTTCACCGCTCTGGCCTGGGCACTTGCCGATGGGCAATCAAACGGCAACATGCCCGCAGCAGGCCTGCTCGATGTCGTCGAGACCGCAGGTTTTGGAGACCTCCGCCCTCAAACGGCAGATATCACAAACATCGCGTCCGCCACCGATCCCGAAGGTGAGGTATCCGCCCTCTCGACCCGTGCACGGGGCAGCCTGATCATGGCCAGTGAACATTGGCCCGATCACTTCCCAATCTCTGACAGCTGGTTTGAAGACAGCGACGCATCGTCGAATGCCATCGAAAGTGCAACGACCCAAAATTCCATGAACCGCAAGCTCTGGCAGCATCTGGAAACAAGGCGCGATTTCTGGGCCATGGTCTTTGCCCGTAATGCCGCCTTGCTGGCGGCTGCAAAGGATCCCGCAGCCCCCGAGTTTGTCGCGGTCGCGCAAGCAATAGCTGACGGTCGTGATTTGAAGAAGACCCCGATCATGCACTTCGTCCATGGCATGAGCTTTGAAGCCTGGGTCCATCAGGACGGACCGCAGATGCCGTCCGGTGACCTTGAAGTCACCGAAGAGCGCTTGCCGCCGGGAACCTATGCGCAGGTCGCGCCGTTCGGCGCAAAGGAACAAAAAGCGCTGGATAAGCTCTTGCGACCTGCCAAGATAACGCTGCCCTGGATGGAAGGGTTTCTGACAGGCCTCTGCACCGCGCCCAAGTTCATCAAGCCCTCCGAGTGGATCGTCACGATTTTCAATGTCGTGGCAGAAGACCTCTCCTCCGAGGACGATCTGCAAAAGATCCTCGACCTGATCGTACTGGCCTACAATCATCGCCTGTCCCTTCTGCGGGACGCCGCGCCATCAGACGCCCTGTTCCCAGCGGACCCGATCCTGTTTTCCATCTGGGCTGACGGCTATCTGACAGCCTGGGAAGCCCACAAACCCCACTGGCCCACTAAATCCCTCGGCAAAGACGGCAAAACCATGCGCTCCCTCCTCGAACAGGCGGCGGATTTCCAAAACAAAACCAACCAAGCTCCCGCCTTGCGAGATTGGTTGATCAAGCAATGTGATAAGCAGAAATGATAGCTCTCTTGGCTTGACTGTCAGGATAAGTTGCAGAGCTTGGTGCGGCGTTCTTATGTGCTGATGTCGGGCTTGCTCTCGAAGATCGCAATGATCATGCCGCTTATATCGGTTCCTGGTTAAAGGCTACGAAACTACCCTGACTATCCGTAAGCGCCTTTCCATCACCCTTGGGGTTACGGCTTGACTATTTTTGGAAGTTCCAGGGCATGAGTTCGTCGATATCATGGGCCATATGCTGATCGAGGATCCTGCGCAGGGTCGGGCGCCCCGCCGTCGTCACCTGCAGCGCCTCTGATGAGGCTGGCGTGATAATCGACTGCGTGATCCCGCGACCTGACATGCGCAGCTTTCAGGTGCATCACGAGGTCGATTGGGGTGACGGGAGGTTGACCCCTCGCATGTGGCGGTTCTATGCGTCCAGCGACGAAGACCTGCAAAGGCAACTCAATAAGATTGGCAGTGCAGAGGGTTCGGTTGTAAAGGGCATAACGAAGGTTGTGCCTAGTAGTGGATTTGCTGCGAAGTGCGCATAAAACGGAACTTTGGAATTTCATGTCAACGGATATGCGCGATAAATTCGACAGACACCCCAAAAAAGTTGAACCCGGTGCGCCCGTATTTCTTTGGGTACTGATTGGCGTTATGGCGGCGATTGAACTGCC
>NZ_JAIMIA010000249.1 GCF_019966495.1 Tateyamaria pelophila
GTCCGAACGCGGCGGCGACCGCGCAGCCTTCATGTACACCCTGATCGTCACCGCAAAAATGAACGACATCGACCCCCAAGCCTGGCTCGCTGACGTTCTCAAACGACTGCCCGACATGCCCGTCTCGCGCGTGCACGAGCTGCTACCGTGGAACTGGAAAACCGCAGCACAAAACGTCAAGGCTGCATAGCCGCGGTCCACGCCGAATGTTTACGATCATCAGGCCGTTTCTGTGGTCATTTTGTCTCCGGGGTTCACACGGCTAAATACTCCATTTCTCATCTCCCTTGTTCACAGTCATCCTGTGATCTTATCGGGAGCTCGACCTCACAACAGAGGGCAGCCCAATTACGCATGCTTAGGGCCGTTCGTGTTGGGGTCAGGCATCCCGTCCGAGGAACATGCTGCGATCGATCTAATGGCAGCAGAGAGCCCAAAGCAGCCGATTTGTTGTCAGCTTTGAAATCCCTAATTTCAAACGGAGCAGCACGACGCGACCATTTGTCGTTCCCCGTGTCACCATCGTCAAAATTGTGCCGCAAGCGCGGTTGGTGAGAATTAATTTGTGCAAAATAACCTGCTCACGTTAAACTTCGCTTCATTCACTGGCGCTAAAGGGGATGTGAAGATGACGATTAAAGTGATCGGCGCGGGTTGGGGCCGGACGGCAACAAACTCTCTCAAACTGGGTCTTGAAAAGCTTGGCTTTGGTGTCTGCCATCATATGTGGGAGGTTGCCAACGATCAGGAACGATTGGTTCCACTTTGGAATGCTGCACTCGATGGAAATCCGGACTGGCATTCGATATTTGACGGCAACCGTTCTGCCGTTGACTGGCCAGTGGCGGGATACTGGCAGGAATTGGCAGAGTTTTTCCCGGAAGCAAAAGTAATCCTGACGACCCGTACACCTGAGAGTTGGTACGCCAGCATCTCGGAAACAATTCTCCAAGTCATCGACGATCCTGAACAAGCGCCTGAGCCTGCCCGTCCCGTGTCTCGCATGGCCAAACGTGCAGTCACGCGAAGCATCGGCAGTGATTGGTCGGCAGAAGCGCTCATGGGGCGATTTAGGGAGCACGAGCAACGGGTTAAAACCAGCTTGGCTCCAGAGCGACTTTTGGTTTTTGATCCCAGAGACGGCTGGGAGCCAATATGCGGTTTTCTCAATGTATCAACACCATCAGAACCATTTCCGCGAAGTAATCACCGTGATGAGTTTTTTGCAAACATGGACGATATCAGGTGATTTGATGAAGCGGCACCTAGTGTTCTGAGTCTGACGCTTCTTACCTGTTTCCCCTGATTTTATCGAGTGCGTTGAGTGCTCGGCGTTCGCGGGTGAGGATATCTTCGGCGGTTTTGGTCCATTTGAAGGGTTTGGGCTTCTCGTTGTGGTGCGCCAGATATTCGAAGATCGTGGCCTCGAGATCATCGACGCTGGAGTAACTGCCGCGTCGGATACGTCTTGAGGTGATCTCGGCAAAGAAACGCTCCACAAGGTTTAGCCATGAGGCGCTGGTGGGCGTGAAGTGCAGCTTGAAGCGCGGGTGGACACTGTCTCGCTTGCGCCACTTCCATACCGTCTGCTCAGTAGTCCCAAACCGCTCTGCCAAAACCCAGGCGGGTTCGTCGCTCGCTTGAATTTTCGCCCGTATCTTGGGTGTCGTCGTTGCTTGGCTATGAAGTTTGATCAGCATTGAGCGTTCTCCCGAATGTCACCCAAAACCGATCTTGCCATGAAAAGGGCAGACCGACGAGGATCTATGTGATCATCCGGGATGGAACACCTAAGTCTCGCTTCCAGTGTGTTTTTATAGCTGCATTTTGAACCCCCTCGGCACGTTTGGATGGCTCAGTTTAAGCAAGATTTGATTTCAGCTGATGTTGACGTTGCGGTCTTGGGCGTGCGCTTGGCGCGCACTCCGGCCCTTTGGCGAGAAGATGCTAAGGGTGGCTAACGGTTGACCGTGGCGCAGAGCGGCGGCAACATGCGCAAGACGTTATTCACTTGGGGAATGTCGGATGAAGTTATTATCTGTCTTTGCCTTTGTGGCCTTTGCGTTGGATCAGGTCAGTAAATATCTGGTGATCCATGTGATGGGCGTGTCGCCGCTGAATCCGATCGACGTGATGCCGCCCCTGTTGCGGTTTCGGTACGGCGAAAACCGAGGCATCAATCTTGGCCTATTTGGCGACGGGGTCAGTGTTTGGTTTCTGATCGTCATTGCTTTGGCGATCTGCGTAGGGGTTCTGTATTGGGTTATGCGGCACCCGCAGCCGCGTCTGGCGAAAGCCGGTGCTGGTTTGCTGATCGGCGGCGCGCTGGCCAACGTATTTGACCGGCTGATTTACGGCTATGTACTGGACTTTCTGAACATGTCTTGCTGTGGCATCAACAATCCGTTTGTATTCAATGTGGCAGATATTTTCATATTTGCAGGTGCGTTGGGGTTGGTGTTCTTTGGCCATGACCCCAAGGCGCTGAAAAAGGGCACGTGACAAGGAAGGTCAAGGTGCGATAATGCTGCCCAAACGTGGAGAATTTGGACTGGATGAACGTGATCAATGTCCAAGCTGACCACTGTGAATCCCGGAGACAAAATGACCACAGAAACGGCCTGATGATCTGACCGTCGCGGAGTAAAATTCCGCAATCTGACACCTGAAGCCAATGAGTGGAGGGTGGGGAGATGTATTCTGTGGACTTATACAACCGTGTCCGTCGGGCGTGCCATGTTGATGGTATGAGCAAAAGTGCAGCTGGTCGTCTTTTTGGGATCGACTGTTGATTTTCGCTGAGAAGTGACCCGGTAGCCCCCCAGATTTTCACTGAGAACTGACCCATGTGAACACATTGCC